>JAITWC010000107.1 GCA_031285485.1 Alistipes sp. | reverse complement strand
CCGGCTGCGAGGGGTCGTAGATCATCAGCAGGTAGCCGTTGCGGCTGTCCTGCGTGTCGAAGGTCTCCACGCGCTTGCTGCGCCCGCCGTAGCTCGGGTGGCAGGCGATGCACGACTTGCGGATGTAGGCGGGGCCGAGGCCCGAGTAGGCCGTGCCCTCGTTGGCCACGAAACTCTTGACGAACAGCTGCTCGCCGCGCATGAACTGGCGGAAGAGCGCCGGGTCTTCGTCGACGGCGGGCATGGCCTGCTTGTAGGCGTTCGACGTGGCGTCGAACGAGGTTCCCATCAACCATCCGGGGTACCACTCCTCGCCCAGTTCGGGGCGGGGTTGCGGGTCGGGGCCGCCGTTATCTTTCTGACATCCCGAAAACAGCAGGGCCGCTACCGCGGCTGCCGTTAGAAATCCGATGTTTTTCATATCCTCAGTCAATGTTGTTGCTCAAATATTTGAATGTTTCCGCCAGATCGAGGCACGCCTTCACCGCCGCGTCCACCTGGGTTTTGTTCCGCTGGTCGCGCACGACTTCGTAGAAGGAATACTCTCCGTTGCCACCCATCGCGCGGATCTTGGCGATGCAATCGTCGATCTGCCCCTTGATTTTGGCGTCGAGCGCGACGTCCTTCGAGGCGATGTAGGTGCTCAGCGAAACGGTCGGGCGCGAGCTGTCGTTCATCCCGCCGAGGTAGGCGTTCTCGATGCTCAGGATGTTGTTGGCGTAGTCGTCGAGCGAGTGCCAGCTGTACCACGACTCCACGATCAGCGTGTTGCGCTGGTCGTAGGGGTCGGAGATCTTCGCCACGCCCACCTCCTCGGCGATCGTTTCCGCACCCGAGGCGATCTCCAGCATGGCTTTGGACACCGAGGAGTATCCGGTGGCGTTCTTCATGCGGGCGGCGAAATTCTTGAAGCTTGCGTTGTCGTCGAGGTGGGCGGCGATGGCGGGATTCTCGTCGAAGACGGCCTTCATCTCGGCGGGCAGGTTGTCGTAACCGATCCATGCGGCGTAGGCCAGCACGCAGTCCCACACCAGCGCGTCGGTCGCCGCCGTGAGGTAGCTCAGCTCGTTGGCCGTCAGGTCGGCCACGGGGCGCGACTTGCCGTCGCGGTAGAGCAGGTATTCGGTGACGTGGAAGCCGATCACCTCGGGCTCCTTGCCCCACGCGTCCACGCCGGTAAGGGTGCCTTTGGCGATCTCGGTCTTGATGTCCTCCAATTCGAGCGGCCAGCTGTCGATGTGGCCGTCGATGTCCATCGCGTTCTCGCCGACGGGGCCGAACAGGAACGCCTCGCTGATCTCCCACTTGACGCGGGCGTCCATCCACGCGTCGGAGGCGAGCTTCATGTGCGTGTCGGAGGGGTAGGCCTTGAGCGCCTGATTGGCCGTGCGCATCCCGAGCGCGGCCTCGGCCAGCTGCTTGTAGGTCGGCACGGCGGTCGATTCGACGAAACTGTTGAGCACCGCCTGATACTCGGCGTCCGTTCCGTTCAGTCCGTCGGAGATGGGTTCGCCGCCGCTCTTTTCGCAGGAGGCCACGCAGAGGGAAAGGGCCGCGGCCCCGATCCCCGTCATCAGAAGTTTGATTGTCTTTTTCATTGTGATATGCTTTTAGTTTGTTTGATTTATCGTAATGTGATCGGCGTAATCGCCCGATGTTACCTCTACGGTTATACTTCGGTCGGCACCGGTGGAGTTCGGTTCGGTATGAACGACTATCTTGTCCAGTCCCGATTTCGACACGGACACCCATTCACAGGCGTAGGTTTTCTCATCCACTCCGGCTTTCGCCCCGCGCATTTGTTCGATGCCTGCGTATGTTTCGCTGTTCAGGAAAGACGTGAACCACCACACTGTTCCCTCGGTCGAAACGGAGGATTCGCCCCCTTCGGCGGAAAATCCCACCTCCCTGGCCGACAGTTTTATATCGTCTTCCGCTTTCCCTATCATCTGCTCGTTATCCTTTTTTCCGCACGAACACATCATCACCGTAAAGGCCGCGACGCCAATTCCCGTCATCAGAAGTTTGATCTGTTTTGTCATTGCAATAGAGTTTTAATTATGTACGTAGTATTATTAGCTGCATGTAGGTGTCACAGTGCCGTGAAAGTACCTTTTCGACCGTTTTGGCGGTTTCACAAAGCTGTGAAAGCACTTTTACGGGCGTCGGGGCGGTATCACAACGTTGTGATACCATTTTTTCGACTGTTTCAGGGGTATCACAGCGTTGTGAAACGTGTTTTTCGGCCTGCGAAGTGGTATCACGGTGTTGTGATACCATTTCCACGGGCGGCGACGGGGTTAATTCCAAGCTTTTTTGCATGATCGACCGGTGGTTTATCGTTTGAACAGTCCCGAGAACCCGATGCCGAGCGATACGGTCGGTTCGTTGTTGTAGGGCGCGTTGAATTTCCGCAGGCTGTACTCGGCCTTGATGACCAGCCCGTCCATCGGGAAGTAGTTCAACCCCGCGCTGACGACCGTCTTTTCGCACCACGGCTTGGCGCTGATCTCCGCGCCGGTCTCGATGTTGTTTTGCATCCGGTGCATCGAGTCGTACCAGCCGTAGTGGCCGTAGAGATAGAGTTTGTCGCCCGTGTAGCTCCGGTTCGGGAAGAACGACAACACGTCGTAGCCCACTTCGGCGTAATAGCTCATCGCGTCCGACGCCACCCACGTGCGCGGCGAGGGGCTGGCCGAGGGCAGAGAGGTGTTGACCGTCGAGATGAGGTACGAATCGGACAGGTGCCCGTAGAGGAAGTTACCCCGCGCAAGCACGTTGTGGTCGTTGTAGGTGAAATCGAGCGCCCCGACGGCCACCGCGCCCGTTATATCCTTGTTCTCGTACCGCACCGATTTGAGGCTGTTGAACGCCGAGTGGCCGTAGTAACCGCTCAGGCCGAGCCGCAGCCCCTTGACCGAGAAGTTGTCCACGCGCACCGCGCCCGCGTACTGGTTGGCGATCGAGAACTCGTAGGGCGAGGTCAGCCCGCCGTTGATCCAGCCCGCGTTGTTGAAACGTTCGGCGTCGAGCCCGGCCACCAGCATCGCCTCGTAGCGCCACGCCCCGGCGCGTCCCCAGAAGCTGAGGCCCGTTTCGTGCCACGTGCAGGGGATGATCCGCGAATCCTCCTCGGGGCGCAGCACGGAGAAGAACTCCGTGGGCATGTGGTACATGTTGGTCAGCCCGACGGGGACGATGATGTGCCCCATGCGCAGGTTGGCCGCGCGCGCCCAACTCTTCTCGATCCAGAACTGTTCGAGCACCACCTCGCCGCCCTTTTCGACCTCGGCCTCGTACTCGCCGCTCTCCTCGTTCTCGATCTCGACCGCGCTGCCCGTGCCGCCGTGCTCGAACTCGATCTCGGTCGAGAGCCTCCACCCGCGCCCGAAGTCGTAGCCCATGTATAATACCACATGCGGCAGGTCGAACCGCCCGTGTTTGCCATCGCGGTACTGCGCGGGCGACTTGT
>JAITWC010000073.1 GCA_031285485.1 Alistipes sp. | reverse complement strand
AGATAACCACAGGTACGGATGCAGGTAAATGGTCTGCCACCGTCCGGCTGTTGGGCGTAGCAGGTAGCGAACAGAAGCTGACAGGCACGGTCGCGTTTACCGCCGGTTCTCCAAACGATATGGCGTTAAACAGCGACCTCACTACTGCGCTCGCGAACTTCAACACGGGCAAGAAAGAGCCGCTCATCCTCGGAGGACAGACCGTGGAAACACCCTCCGGCGTGGGTATCGGCGGTATGACCATCAACGGCTGGCAGGAACAGGGTACCATTAACGGAGAGACGGAATATTAAGACAACTAATAAAAACTTTTCAGATGAAGATAAAATATTTTTTAACGACTATGCTTGTCACGGCGCTTGGCCTGACAGCCTGCACGAACGATGACGAGCCGGGCGGCGGCCCGGGCAAAGAGGTGAAAATCACAACCTCGATAGCAACAGAGCCGGGCGACCAGTCCGGCACACGCGCCGTGATCGACCCCGCCACCGGTGCGGGGAACCTCGAAAACGACGACGTAATCCGGTTGGGTTATATTTCGAGCGAAGGGAAAGGCGCCGGACTCAATTACAGGCTCGGCTCCAGTACCATGTATTGGGACGCTCTGACAGATGCCTTCGGAGCCGCGCCCTATACCTTCGATGCCCATTATCCGGCAACTCCCAACGGCACCTTCGATGTCGCCACAGCCGCGGAACCCGATATTTTGGGCGCCCGCACCGAGGGAGTGGCCGATGGCGCCGATGTGAACCTCGTGTTCAGCCACCTGATGCACCGGCTGACGGTGAACCTTACGAGCACTATCTTCACCGCCGAGCAGCTGGCCGCCGCGACCGTCACCCCGGTCGGCCTGAAATCGGAGGCCAAGATTGAAGAGGGCCAGTGTCTGCCGCTCGACACGGGCGACGACGCCTATCCCGCGAAAACGGGCGCAGGTACGAGCCATATCATCGCCCCGCAGAGCGTCACCCCCGGCGAAGACCTGTTGGAGATCACGATAGCGGGCCAAACGCGCCGCTACAAGGTTCCCACCACGCTGACCGCGCTCGAAAGCGGCAAGCGGCTTACACTGAACCTCGGCCTGACAAACACCGGTGTTGTCCCCACGCCCGCCGACATCCTCACGGAGGCCAACTTCCCCGACGCGGCGTTCCGCGCGTGGCTGAAGACGCAGGCCACCGACGCGTGGGGCGACAAGGACGGCAAGCTCACCGCCGCCGAAGCCGCCGCCGTGACGGAAATCGTCGTGTACGGCAAAGGCATTGCCGACCTCACGGGCATCGGGCATTTCACCGCGCTGACCGAGCTGGACTGCGACTACAACGACCTCACCGCGCTCGACGTGACGAAAAACACCGCGCTGACCAAGCTGAACTGCTACGACAACGACCTCGCCGCGCTCGACGTGACGGCCAACACCGTGCTGACCGAGCTGCGGGCGGGATCGGGGTGTATTTCGTCCGTTCCATGCCTGCGAAGAGAGTGTTTTTAACCAACATGCGCATGACGGTGCTTTCCGCGAGTTCGGATTTGACTAACATGTGCATATCGGTGCTTTCCGAAAATTATTATTTAACTATTATGCACATGATGGTATTTTCCGAAAAATCGGATTTAACCAACATGCGCACGTTGGTGCTTTCCGTAAGTTTGGATTTAACTATCGTGCGCGCGACAGTGTTTTCCGTAAGTTCTGATTTAACTAACATGGGTAATTTTTACCTCTTTCCGCTCGACTACTACGTCAAGGCGGAGCTCGGGGCTCGTCAACAGCTATCCGACGTACCTTGAGAAGCTGCCGCCGTTCGTGGCCCGGATCAACCGCGAACGCCGCACGTAGCAAGAACTACGTGCTGTTCCTCGGAGCGACCGACGCGGAGAGCAACCAAGCGCCGTGCCTGAGCCTCGTCCAGTTCCAGTTATAGATTCCCCACGGGAATCGCGAGGCTGTGCCCCGAAAAAAAACCTATCTTTGCGTTATGATAGAGGTTTTGACAGAACTTGGGCGGCGGATGAGTAATTACGAATTACGAATTACGAATTACGATGGGGTTGCGGCGCGGAATATTGCGCGGGACATGCTTTCGCGGGAGCTACTCACCGCTTGGCTTGCGGATTATCCGGGGTTGCCGGTTGCCAAGCCGCGTAACGTGTTTATAATCATGGCAGGCAATATTCCGTTCGTGGGTATGCACGATCTCGTGTGTGTTTTGGTGGCGGGCCACAGGGCGATCGTGAAACCCTCGTCGAGAGATCGCAAAAACATGGAGTGGGTGGTGGCGCAACTGCTCGCGATCGACCCGCACACTCCTGTGTCGATCGCGCACGGGGAGTGTGCGCCCGACGCCGTGATAGCGATGGGCAGTGACGCCACCATTGCCGCTATCGCCGCGAGTCACGCCCGAATCCCCACCCTGTTGAGAGGCAACCGCTCGTCGCTCGCCGTGCTGACGGGCCGCGAGACGACCGCCGAACTCGAAGGGTTGGCCGACGACGTGCTGATGTACTCGGGCCTCGGTTGCCGCAGCGTGAGCCTTGTGTGGATGCCACGCGGCTACGACTTCGGGTCACTGGTCGAGGTGCTGCGGCGACGCGAGGGGACGCTCCCCGAGACATGGCGGGGCAGCTTCCGTCAAACGCGGGCTCTGATGCAAATGACCGCCGCGCCGCACATCGACACCGGAGCAGCACTGCTGACAAAAAGCCGCGACTTCGCCCAAAGCCCCGGTACGCTCAACTACACATTCTACGACACCCCCACCGAAATCACCGAATGGCTCAAGGAGCACAACGAACAAATACAATGCGTAGCAACCAATCACTCATCACTAATAACTGATCACTCCCGAGCCACAAGGCTCGGGCAAGCCCAACACCCCGGCCTAACCGACTACCCCGACGGCTGCGACACAATGCAATTCCTGAAGACGATATGACCGCCCCGAAACCAACCCTCACGGTAATAGTCGGCCCCACGGGATCGGGTAAGAGCGACCTCGCCGTCGAACTTGCCCAAAGCCTCGGCGCACCGATCATCTCGACCGACTCGCGACAGGTATACAAAGGTATGGAGATCGGCACGGCCCAACCCACCGCCGAACAACTGCGCACCGTGCCCCACCATTTCATTGCCGACCGCGAGCCGACAGAGCGTTTCTCGTGCGCCGACTTCGAGCGCGAGGCGATGGAACTGTTGGGCGAACTGTTCCGAACGCATCCGCACGTCGTGGCTGTGGGCGGCTCCGGATTGTATATCGACGCACTGTGCGGGGGCCTCGACCCGCTGCCCGACGTCGATCCGGCCCTGCGCGAGGAGCTGTCGCGCAGGCTCGCCGACGAAGGACTCGAATCGCTCATTGCACAACTCGCGCAGCTCGACCCTGCATATTACGCCACGGTCGACACGAAAAACCCAGCCCGGGTGCAGAGGGCACTTGAGGTGTGTCTGCAAACCTGCCGCCCGTTCAGCGAGCAGCGCACCGGCACACAGGCCATCCGCCCGTTCGATATCCGCAAGACAGGCATCGATCTTCCGCGTCCCGAGCTATACGCCCGCATCGACGCACGGGTCGACGCCATGATGGCCGCGGGACTCGAAGCCGAGGCGCGCGCGCTCCACCACCTGCGACAACTGCCCGCACTGCGAACCGTGGGTTACAGCGAGCTGTTCGATCACTTCGACGGCCTCGTAACCGATGCCGCGGGCCGCCCCCTCGCCGGTGACGAAAGCCTCGCCCGAGCCGTGGAGCTGATAAAACGCAACTCGCGCCGTTACGCCAAACGACAGATGACATGGTTCCGCCGCGATCCCTCGATAGTTTGGACAAATCCCAAAAACCGTCCGTGGGGATCGACGTAAATTCTATGGCCGGTTGTTGTCCGCAACTGTTTGCGGCTATTGCATTTCCCGGATATAATCACTATCATTGCGTGTTCACAACTAACTAAAACCTAATAAATAATGAAAAAAGCAACCATCCTGCTATCCCTCGCCCTGATGGTCGCGGGGATCGCATCGGCTCAGCGGCGCGGGCCGGTCGTCTCGCCCGAAGTCAGGGACGACTGCACCGTCGTTTTCCGCTACGCCTCGGCGTCGGCATCCGAAGTTTTGCTCGACATCCAGTTCCTCGGCGCACCCCTGCCCATGCGCAAGGGCGACGACGGGGTTTGGAGCGTCACCGTCGGCCCCATCGTGCCGGACATCTACCCCTATTCGTTCCGCGTCGACGGGGTGACGGTGATGGACCCCAACAATCCCGACTACTTCCCCAACGAGCGCCACAAGGGCAGCCTGCTCGACATCCCCGGGCCGAAGCTCCAGACCCAGGCTCCGCAGAACGTACCCCACGGAGCGGTCAACTACGACTACTACGTCTCGCAAAGCCTCGGCACCACGGGCCGCGCGCTGGTCTACACCCCTCCGGGTTACGACGCGAACCCCGACCGTCGCTACCCGGTGTTCTATCTGATCAGCGGAACGACCGACACCGACGAGACCTACTTCAAGGTGGGCCGCACAAACTTCATCCTCGACAACCTCATCGCGCGGGGACTGGCCGAGCCGATGATCGTGGTGATGCCCTACGGCAACCCCGCCTACTACTTCCCGGCGGGAGCCGAACAGCGCCGCACGGCCAACTTCAACACAGACCTGCTCGGCGACCTCATGCCCCACATCGACGCCACCTACCGCACGGTCGCGGATCGTAAA
Organism: Alistipes sp.; assembly: GCA_031285485.1. GTDB lineage: Bacteria > Bacteroidota > Bacteroidia > Bacteroidales > Rikenellaceae > UBA940. The sequence continues at coordinate 1,574 of JAITWC010000073.1, read as the reverse complement.
AGCCGCGCCATCGGGGGTTTTTCGAGGGGAGGCAATCAGGCGCTGACGGCGGGGCTGAACAACCTCGACAAGTTCGCCTGGCTCTGTTCCTACGCCTCTTTCGCGGGCCAGCCCGAGCAGTTCGAGACAAGTTTCCCGAGCCTCGTCGCCGACCCTGCACGCACCAACCAGCAGATCGAACTGTTCTGGCTCGGGGTGGGCAGCGAGGACTTCCTCTACCCCAACGCCAAACTTTTCATGGACAAGTTGGAACAGAACGGCATCCGCACCGTCACCCGCATCTCCGGCGGCGGACACACCTGGATGAACGCCCGCGACTACCTCGAAGAATCAGCCAAACAGCTCTTTAAATAACCCGACATCGCCATGAAAAACATAAAACACATATTGTCCCTCGCCGTCGCCATCGGTTTCGCCGCCGCCGCCGAGGCCCAGGGGATCGTCTCGCCCGAGATCAACGCCGACGGCACCGTCACTTTCCGTTACCCGGCGCCACGCGCAACGAAGGTCCAACTCTCGGGGCAGTTCCTGAGCGGAAACCTCGACATGACCCGCGACGCCGAGGGAGTGTGGAGCGTCACCACGCCCCCCGTCACCCCCGACATCTACCCCTACAACTTCGTGGTGGACGGCATCACGGCCAACGACCCCAACAATCCGTTCCTCTTCCCGAACGAACGGTTCAAGGGCAACCTGCTCGACATGCCCTCCACGCCGCCCCTGATCCACTCGCAGCAGGACGTGCCGCACGGACGGGTGAGCTACCGGTGGTATCACTCCGAACAGCTCGATCTGGAGCGTCCGCTGGTGATCTACACCCCGCCGGGCTACGATCCGCAGGGCGAGGCGAAGTATCCCGTGCTTTATCTGATCCACGGCATGACCGACACCCACGAGACGTGGTTCAAGGTGGGCCGGGTGAACGACATTCTCGACAACCTCATAGCTCAGGGCCGCGCCAAACCGATGATCGTGGTGATGCCCTACGCCAACGCCGCGCCCGCGCTGATGGCCAGGAACGGCACCGCCCCGGGCGACGTGCTGGGCACCGACCTGTTCACGCGCGAACTCATCCGCGAGATCGTGCCCTGGACCGAGCGCAATTACCGCGCCGAGGGCTCCGTCGCCGGACGCGCGGTTGCGGGATTCTCGCTCGGCGGAAGGCAGACCCTCGCCGCCGGACTGGGCCATCCCGAGGTATTCTCGCACGTGTGCGCCTTCGCACCCGCCATCTGGGGCGAAGGAATGGCCGAAAGTTTCGACCGCGACTACGCGCCCGCCGCGCAGTTGAGAAACCTGAAACTGCTGTGGATAAGCTGCGGCGTCGACGACGGCCTCTACGCAGGTTCGCAGGCCCTGGAAGGGGTGCTCAAAAGCAAGCGGATCCGCTATCAAACCCTCTACACGCCCGGCGGGCACACATGGATGAACTGCCGCATCTATCTGACCGAAATATCGCAGCGACTTTTTAAATAGCACCCCGGCGAGGGATTCGCGACCTGCGTTGGCCCCCGCGAAACGGGCAAAACAACTTTTGACAGTTTTAAAGATTTGTGTCATTTTCGCAGGCAGCG
>JAITWC010000060.1 GCA_031285485.1 Alistipes sp. | reverse complement strand
CCCGTATCAAAATGGAACAGATTATAGCCCGAATCTCTGTATCGTAATTTGTTTCGGTAGATGATGCGGTTGATTTCTTCATCCGCGTTACCATTTTTGTCCGCCCAAAACGAACAGATTCCTTCAAGGTCGGGGGGGCGATCGAAGTCGACATCGTAGTCGCCGCCGCCCGGCAGCAGCCTGATCCGGGCATCGTTACCCGACTTCACGATGGCGGCCAAACGCGGGTCGACGCCCATATCCTCGCAGAAAATTTTTTCCCCGGCCAACACCTTGATCTTCCACCGCGAAATACGCCGGAAAAAGTCGGTGATCTTTTCTTCCTGCTCGCCGGTCAATCCCAAGGCGAGGCGCTTGTTTACTTTATGCCAATCCATCGCCCGCTCTCCGTGCTAAATGTTATCGGACAAGAGTTCCAGTTCGTAATTGAGTTTCTCCCATTCGTGCATTTCGTGGGCGAGTTTCCGCTTCAGTTCGTTGTAGTCGGCGAAAACCCTGCCGTCGGCTGGGTCTATTCCGTGAGCGGCGGGGTCGGCGAGGCGTGCGTCCCATTCGGCTGTTTCGGCTTCGAGTTCCGTCACTCGCTTTTCGGTTGCGGCGATGGCGTTCTCGACCTTGCGCACCTCTTTCCCGGCCTCTTTTTTGCGCTGATAATCCTCCTTGCCGACAGTTTTGACCGCCTCTTTTGGTGCCGGTTCCACAGCCTTGGCTTCGACTTCGCGGAGCGATTCGAGCTTGCGTTTTTCGAGGAAGTACCAGATGTCGCCGAGGTATTCGCGCACTCCTCCGTCGCGGAATTCATACACTTTATCCACCAGTCCGTCGAGGAACTCGCGGTCGTGCGACACCACGACAACCGTCCCGTCATAACGCATGAGGGCGCGTTTGAGAATATCTTTGGAAACCATGTCCATGTGGTTTGTCGGTTCGTCCAGCACCAGCAGGTTGTACGGTTCGAGCATCAGCCGGGCCATGGCGAGGCGCGACCTTTCGCCGCCGCTCAGCACCTTCACTTTCTTGTCGATATCGTCGCCGCGGAACAGGAACGCGGCCAGAATATCGCGCAGTCGGGTACGTATGTCGCCCACCGCAACCCGATCCAATGTGTCGTAGACGGTGAAGTTGCCGTCCATCAGGTCGTCCTGGTTCTGGGCGTAGTAACCGATGCCCACGTTGACGCCCACCCGGATCGAACCCTCCGTCGGTTCCAGTTCGCCGATCAGCATTCGCGCGAGCGTGGTCTTGCCCTCGCCGTTGCGTCCCACGAGCGCGATCTTCTCGCCGCGCTCTATCACGAAGTCGGCGCCGGAGAAGACGTGCCTGGCCCCTCCGCCGCGCCCCTCCCGTGGGGGAAATGTTTTGCCGACTTCCTTGATCTCGGCGACTATCTGACCCGAGCGCGGTGCGGGCGGGAACTTGATGTTCATCGTCGCGGTGTCCTCTTCGTCGACTTCGAGGCGTTCCAGTTTCTCCAGCTGCTTGACGCGCGACTGCACCTGATTGCTCTTTGTGGGCTTGTATCGGAACTTCTCGATGAACTCCTCGGTTTTTTCGATCATCCGTTGTTGGTTTGCGTACGCGGCCATCTGCTGTTCGCGCCGTTCGCGCCGCAGTTCGACGTACCGCGAGTAGGGCACCTTATAGTCGTAGAGTTTGCCGAGCGATATCTCGACGGTGCGGTTTGTTACGTTGTCGAGGAACGCGCGGTCGTGCGAGATGACGAGCACGGCACCGGGGTAGTCTCTCAGGTATCCTTCGAGCCACTGTATACTCTCGATATCGAGGTGGTTCGTGGGTTCGTCGAGCAGGAAAACCGAGGGCCGCGCCAACAGCAGTTTGGCCAACTCGATCCGCATCCGCCACCCGCCGCTGAACTCGCGCGTGGGCCGTCCGAAGTCTTCGCGCCGGAAGCCGAGGCCGAGCAGTGTGCGTTCGATGTCGGCGTCGCGCGTTTCGCCACCCAGGATGTGGTATCGGTCGGTGGCGTCGCTCAGGCGGTGGAGCAGCGCTTCGTAGGAGTCGCCTTCGTAGTCGGTGCGCTCGGCGAGCGCGGCGTTGATCTCTGCGATCGCGGCTTCGAGCGCCATCACCTCGCCGAAGGCCCGCGCGGTCTCTTCGACGAGCGACGTCGTGTCGGCCACCTTCATCTGCTGGGGGAGGTAGCCCACGGTTTCGCCCTCGCTCTTCGACACCGCACCGCCGGTGGGGGCCTGCTGGCCGGTGATGATCTTCAGGAGCGTTGTTTTGCCGGCGCCGTTCCTGCCCACGAGCCCGATTCGGTCGCGCGGGCCCACGAGCAGCGACACCTCGCTGAACAGGTCCCAGCCGCCGTAGCTGACGGTTATGTTGTCTACTGAAATCATTCGTTGTCGTTTCGTTGCGCCGGCCGGTCGGGTGGGGGAGCGCCGTCGCCGCGGTGCAAAGGTAGTCAATCCGTCCGGAACCGCCCAACGTCGGGGGCTTGTTTTTTCGCGCACCCGCGTCGCGTGTTTTTTCGGGGAGCGTCGGGGCGCGGTTGTTCAAAAACTTTTTTTACCTTTGCCCTGCGGCCCGCGGGAGGGGTTTCCGAATCTTCGGACGGAACGCCGCAGATTGCGGGACAACTTCCGAAGCCCCGGACGGAACGCCGCAGATTGCGGGACGACTTCCGAAGCCCCGGACGCAACCAAAACGACCAATAACATAGCGAAATAATGATCGGAATGAAGACAAAGAAATTAGACTTGAAAAGCCTGCGTAACGAGGAGCACTTCCAGTTCGGTGCGGACGTGATCGCGCTGGTGCGCAAGACCGGGGCGGCGCTCCTGCGCGTCGAGCCGCAGTTGGCAGCCCTCGAAGCCATGCATGCCGACGAGGACGCGGTGCTGGAGCGCATCCGCCGCAGCGCCCTCACCGCCAAAATAGACGACGCCGACGCCGCGCGCGACGAGATCTTCCACGGCCTTCGCGAGAGCGTCACAGCCGCCACGCGCCACTACACACCCGCCGCGAGGGAGGCCGCCGGGCGCCTGCAGATCGTGTTCGACACCTACGGCGACCTCGCCCGGCGCAACTACGCCGAGGAGACCGCCGCCGTGGGCAACCTGCTGGCCGAGCTCGCGGGCGAAAAATACGCCGCCGACTGCGAGGCGCTCGGCCTCGGCGGGTGGATCGGCGAGCTCGA
>JAITWC010000057.1 GCA_031285485.1 Alistipes sp. | reverse complement strand
ACCCCCGGCGCGGCGGGCGTCAGCCCGCGGGTGCGGACGGTGGACAACGGCTACGGCACCATCACCATTCAGTACAACACGACCGCCGGTTATCCGGCGAACGGTTGGGTGAACGCGGGCGACCCGATCACCCTCCTCGGCGATCCGCGCGACAAGGCGGCGATCCTCTCCATCGTGGACAACGGCGCGGCCGGCACGATCACCATCACGATGAACGACGACAACGATCCGCACCGGAGCTTCGAGTTCGCCAAGGCCTCGGGCGCGGTGCGCATCGAGCTGGTGGGTTTTGGCGACAAGGTTACGATCGCCGAGGGACAGACGGCGCGCATCCGGTTCGTCGTCAACCCGTCCGACGCCTGGGTGCCCCTCGACAAATGGGAACTCAACCAGACCGGCACCCGCACGGGCTACATCAACGAGCCGACCGGCTTCGCGCTCGTCGACGTCGCCCCCGCGTCGTCCGACCCGGACAAGAAGGGCGAGTACGTCGCCACCATCCGGTGCCTCGCGCACAACCCAGCCATCACCGACTACGCGATGGCCCTCGTGCTCGACACCGGCACCGACGACGCCCCCTCGCTCGTCTCCTCGCCCACGTTCGTGCTCGGTACCGCCGCCGCCGCGCAACTCCCCGTCGCCTTTGGCGGGGAGGACGACGGTATCCGGTGGGCGCTGTGGGAAGACGGCGCGCTGACCATCCACGGCACGGGCGACATGCCGGATTACAGTTACAGCGGCACTCCGTGGAATTCGCACCGGCAAACCATCAAAACGGTCGTCGTCGGCGCCGGCGTGAAGTCCATAGGGTCGAACGCTTTCTACGGCTGCGCCGCCCTGACGGAGGTCGACATTCTCGACGACGTGACGGCCATCGGAGAGAACGCCTTCTTCAACTGCGCCGCCTTGACGAATATCTCCATTCCCGACGGCACGACGGCCATCGGCGGCTACGCCTTTTACGGCTGCGTCGCCTTGACGGACGTAGCCATTCCCGACGGCGTGGCGACCATCGCGCCGAGTACCTTTTACGGCTGCGCCGCCTTGACGAACGTGACCCTCGGCGAGGGCGTGACGACCATCGGGGCGAGGGCTTTCGCCCGCTGTAACGCCCTGACGAACGTAACCTGTCTGGCGTCCCGGCCGCCGAGCCTCGGCGGTTATAATTTCAACACGAACACCGCCGACGTGCTGCACGTGCCCGCAGGCAGTCTCGCGGCCTACGAGGGCTCGGCGTGGAACGGCGTATTCTCGTCCATCGAGGCGCTGTTGACCCACAGGCCCGCGAACAGATCCTCAGCAAGCTCTTCGGCGTCCGCGTTCGACTTGACGTATCCGTAGATAAAAGGATTTATCCCACTGCTTAAACAATAAGAAATCCGCTATGAAAAAAACAGCCTCCTCCCTCATCGTCTGCGCCGCCATGGTCGGTGCCGTCGCCCTTGTCGCGTGCCCCGGCCGCGCTCAACAAAACAACACTAAAACCACCAACGACATGAAAGCCGAAAAGATCACCCTCACCGCCCCCGCCGAAACCGGCGCAACCCTCCTTCAGGCGCTTCAGCAACGTGCCTCGACCCGCGAATACGCTCCCGACGGGCTCACTTTGGAGCAACTTTCCGGCGTTCTGTGGGCAGCGGCGGGCCAGAACCGCGCCGACGGACGGCTCACCGCCCCGAGCGCAATGGCAATGTACCCGATCCGCACCTACGCTGTGCTGCCTAACGGCATCTACCTCTACGACGCCGCGTCGCACTCGCTGACCCGCGTGCTCGAAGGCGACCACCGCCGCCTGGCCGGGCAACAGGATTTCGTCTACACGACTCCGCTCAACATTGTGTACATTGCCGATCTCGCGGCCTATGCCGGCCGGTACGATACAATGCCGGAAGCCGAACAGTTGAAAATCTGCGGGATGGATGCAATGGCCCAGTGCCAGAACGCCAACCTGTGGGCCTGCGCAAACGGCATGGCATCGGTAACCCGCCTGATGGCTCCCGGCGATGAGTTCCTCAAGGTGATCGGCGCCCCGGACACTTACCGCTACATCCTCGCCCAAACCGTCGGAGTACCGGCCAAGTGACGAAAACCCTGTTTATTGCCACGTTATCCGCCTTGGCGCCCGATCTCATTTCTGTTGCCATATGTCAACGTACCAAACTATTTGACCCTGATCCCATAGAAGCACACCTCAATTCCAAAAAAGAGACGCCCCCCAAACCGGAGGACGTCTCTTTCTTTTCTGCGTAGCGGGGGGAGATGGCAGAATAACTACCGTTTCACCTCGACAGTCTCATACCCCTCGACGATATCACCGACATGAATATCGTTGTACCCGTCGATATTGAGACCGCATTCGAGTCCGGGCCCGACCTCTTTGGCGTCATCCTTGAAGCGTTTCAAAGACCCCAACCGGCCCGTGTACACCACGATCCCGTCGCGAATAACGCGAATCGGCGTCGACCGCGTAATGCGCCCTTCGCGCACGATACACCCGGCGATAGTCCCGACCTTCGATATCTTGAAAGTCTCCAGTACTTCCACCGAACAGATGATCTCCTCTTTCGTAATAGGTTCCAACATACCTTCGATAGCGTCTTTGATATCGTTGATGGCGTCGTAGATGATCGAGTACAACCGGATTTCGATCTCCTCTTTCTCGGCAAGTTTCCGCGCGGCCATCGACGGGCGCACCTGGAACCCTACAATAATGGCGTTCGATGCGGCAGCCAGCAGTACATCGCTCTCCGATATCTGCCCCACGGCCTTGTGGATCACATTCACCTGAACCTCCTCTTTCGACAACTTGACTAACGAGTCGGTCATAGCCTCGATCGAGCCGTCCACGTCGCCCTTCACGATGATGTTCAGCTCCTTGAACGAACCGATCGCAATGCGTCGCCCAATCTCGTCGAGCGTCACGTGCTTCTGCGTCCGCAAGCCCTGCATCCTCTGCAACTGCTCGCGTTTCCCGGCGATCTGGCGCGCACTCTTGTCGTCGTCCATCACGTTGAAGGTATCCCCGGCCTGCGGAGCACCGTTCAACCCCAGCACCAGAACGGGCGTAGAGGGCGGAGCCTCGTCCACCTTCTGCCCGTGTTCGTTGTACATCGCCTTGACGCGGCCGGTATATGTCCCCGCCAGCACCACGTCTCCTATGCGTAGCGTTCCGTTTTCGACCAGCACGGTTGACACATACCCGCGCCCCTTGTCAAGTGTCGATTCTATCACCGCACCCGAAGCCTTCCTGTGCGGATTTGCTTTCAGATCGAGCAGTTCGGCCTCAAGCAACACTTTTTCGAGCAACTTGTCGAGGTTCAACCCCTGCTTGGCCGAAATATCCTGACTCTGATACTTCCCGCCCCAGTCCTCGACCAGATAGTTCATTCCGGCAAGCTGTTCTTTAATGCGTTCGGGATCGGCGCCCGGCTTGTCGATCTTGTTGATCGCAAACACCATCGGCACACCCGCGGCAACGGCGTGGTTGATCGCCTCCACGGTCTGGGGCATCACGCTGTCGTCAGCCGCGACTATTATAATTGCAACGTCGGTGATCTTCGCCCCGCGCGCCCTCATGGCGGTAAACGCCTCGTGGCCGGGGGTGTCGAGGAAGGTGATCTTCTGGCCATTCAGTTCCACGCTGTACGCGCCGATATGCTGGGTTATACCTCCTGCCTCGCCTTCAATGACGTTGGTCTTGCGAATATTGTCGAGCAGTGATGTTTTCCCGTGGTCTACGTGTCCCATCACGGTCACTATCGGCGGACGCGGCGAGAGGTCTTCGGGCCGGTCGGCCTCTTCCACCTCGCCTATCGACTCCTGAATCTCGGCGCTCACGAACTCTACCTTGTATCCGAACTCCTCGGCCACGATTACCAGCGCCTCGGCGTCCAACCTCTGGTTGATCGACACCATGAGCCCCAGGTTCATGCACGCCATGATGACATCGGTCACCGCCACGTCCATCATGGTGGCAAGCTCGCTCACGGTCACGAACTCCGTCACCTGCAACGTCGAGCGTTCCCGTTCGCTGCGTTCCATCGCCTCGGCGACTCGTGATGCAGCCTCGTCGCGTTTGTCTTTGCGATACTTCGCACCTTTGCCTTTGGTGCCTTTGGCGGTGAGCCGCGCCAGCGTCTCCTTCACCTGTTTCTGCACATCTTCGTCGTTCACCTCGGGGCGCACAACGGGTTTAGGCGTACCTTTCTTTTTGCCTTTACCACCGTCGTTCCTCGGACCGCCTTTTCCGCCGCCGGGGCCACCCGGGCCGCCGCCACCGAAACGGTTGCCGAAACTGCCCTTGCCGCCGCCCTTGCCGAACTGCGATCCCGAGCCGCCTCCGCGTCCGCCGCCTGCGCTGCCGGGTCCTCCCTGGCCTCCGGGTTGCGGTTTGGTGACGTCCACTTTATCTTTGGTGATGCGTTTGCGTTTCTCTCTGCGTCCGCCCCTCGACGGATCGGTGGGCAGGGTCGACACGTCAATCTTGCCCAACACCTTCGGCCCGTTGAGACGTCCCTCCTCCTCGGCCCGGAACACATTTGTGGTACTCTCCGCCACCCGCTCATCATAGGTCTTGGTCTGCACCACAACCTGCGGCTTTTCTACAACGGGTTTAGCCACAACCGGCTTCGTAACAGGCTTCGTAGCAGGTTTAGGCGCCGATTTGGGCACAACAACCGGTGCCGGTTTAGGTTCCGGCACAGGCTCCGACTTAGGTTCCGGTGCGGATACCGATTTAGGAGCAGGCGCGGGTACAGCCGCAGGCTCGGGCTTGGGTGCGGGTGCCGGTTTAGGAGCAGGCGCTGGTTCCGGAGTTGGTTTAGGAACCACCACTGGCTCGGGAGCCGGAGCCGCCTTGGGTTTGGGAGAAAGATCAATCTTCCCCACCACCTTCGGCCCCGCATGAGCCGCTTTTTCGGCCGTAAACCCTGCCGGTGGCGCGCTCGCGGTGGTCGATTTGATAACCACTTCCTCCTTGTATTTCTCCTGTCGCTGGGTCTCTTTGCGGTCGTGCAACGACACCGCGTCGCCCCGCAGCCCGCCGAGTCTCTCGCGAATGTTTTGCGACGACCCAGTGGGACGGCCCCCGCCGAACTCGCGTTCGATCAGACCGTACACCTCGGGTGTGATGGGAGTGTTGGGCGAATTTTCGATCACGGTTCCCTTTTTGGCAAGGAAATCGGTGATCGTCGCCAGCCCAACGCCGAACTCACGGGCCGCCTGTAATAACCTTATCTTTTTTTCAATCATAGTCTTTCTCCAAATCTCACTCGAACTCGCTCTTCAAAATATCCATCACCTCTTTGATGGTTTCTTCTTCCAGGTCGGTGCGGGTTGCGAGGTCTTCCACGGTGTGTTCGAGCACCCGTTTGGCGGTGTCGCACCCCACGCTCTTGAGCGTGTCGATGATCCACTGGTCGATCTCGTCCGAGAATTCGTCGAGCTTCACGTCCTCTTCCTCCACTTCGCGGTAGACGTCGATGTCATATCCCGTCAACATACTCGCGAGGCGGATGTTCAACCCGCCCTTGCCGATCGCGAGCGACACCTCGTTGGGTTTGAGATACACCGCGGCGGTCTTCTTCTCCTCGTCCAGCACGATGTTCGATATCTTGGCGGGGTTCAGCGCGCGCTGAATGAACAGCTGTGTGTTCGCGGTGTAGTTCACCACGTCTATGTTCTCGTTGCGCAGCTCCTTGACGATCGAGTAGATGCGCGACCCCTTCATGCCGACGCACGCGCCCACGGGGTCGATGCGGTCGTCGTAAGATTCGACGGCCACCTTAGCCCTTTCGCCCGGTATGCGCGCGATCTTCTTGAGGGTTATCAGGCCATCGAAAATTTCGGGCACCTCCAACTCGAACAGTCTTTCGAGAAACTCGTTAGCGGTGCGCGACAGGATAATTTTCGGCGAGTTGTTGATCATCTCCACCCTCGACACGATCGCCCGAACGGTTTCGCCCTTGTGGAAGAAGTCGCCGGGTATCTGTTCGTTCTTGGGCAGCACGAGTTCGTTGTCGTCGTCGTCGAACACGGTGGTCTCCTTTTTCCACACCTGATACACTTCACCGGTGATGATCTCGCCCACTTTCTCCTTGTATTTTTCGTAGAGCGCGGCCTTTTCGAGATCGAGTATTCTCGACGCGAGGTTCTGCCTCAGCGACAGCACGCTCCGCCGGCCGAACGACGACAGTTTTATTTCGTCGGCGATCTCTTCGCCCACGGAGTAGCTGTCGTCGATGCTGCGCGCGTCGCTCAGCGAGATTTGCTGCTGTTCGTTCTCGATCTCGCCGTCGGGCACGATGACCCGGTTGCGCCATATTTCGAGGTCGCCCTTGTCGGCGTTGATGATTATGTCGAAGTTCGAGTCGTCCTCGTAAGTTTTCTGCAACAGGTGGCGGAAAACATCCTCCAGCACCCCGATCATAGTCGGTTTGTCGATATTCTTAAGCTCTTTGAACTCGGCAAAGTTGCTTATCAGATTCAGTGTATCCATCATTTCAATTATGAGTTATGAACCATTTAGTGTTGCGTTAAACGTTTTTTGCAGTTCCTTGGGCCCGTCGTACCCCTACGCTGCCATCAAAACGACCGTTTTTGCCTCGTCGTACCAATACGCTGCCTTCAAACCAATCTGTGCGGGCCGGGCCGGGAACTCCACTTAGTTATTTTATTTAAAATCAATATACTCCATCGTGGACTTGACCTCCGCGAGCGGAAAGGTTTTCGTCACGGTCACGATCTGCGGCCTTTTTTGCCCCTCGACCCGTTGCTTTTCGGGGTAGGCGAGGGTGATGCGTCCGGGCAACTCCCCGGCCCCGTTCCCCTCTACGCCCTCCAGCGTCCCCGCGATCCTGGCCCCGCCCGTCAGCACCACCTCCACGGGCCGCCCGACAAGTTTTCGATACTGCCGTGCCACGCGCAGCGGTTGTCCTATTCCGGCCGACGACACGGTGAGCGCGAAGTCGTCCTCGGGCAGCTCGCGGTCGAACCGGCCCTCGATGGCTTTGGTGAGCGCCACGCAATCCTCCACGGTCACCCGTCTCGGCTTTCCGTCGTCGCCCGTTCCGTCGGCGTCCACAAACACCTCGAACTCGTCGCCGCGGCCCTTCACCTCCACGATGAACAACCCGCCGTCACAGCCCGACTCCCCGGCGTCACTCAGCGCCTCTTCCGCCGCCTTTCCAATATCATGAATATCAACCATCCAGCCCGAAATATTTAACAGTTTAGGGGACTCGCGTCCCCTAAATCCCTCTGCTCACGGTGCAAATGTAGTGAAAATAATTGTTTTCGCAAAAAAATTATCCCACAGGCTTAATGTCCCTGACGCGCAACTGTGGCGTAACACTCCCCCGGAAATGATTCTCCACCACCGTGTAGCACACGTCCACCTGGCGGCCGCTGCGCACCCACTCGAAGTGCGCGGGCTGCTGGAACGCTATTGCGGGGATCGACGTGTTGGGCTTCTCTCTCTGCACCAGATCCATCTTGAGGTGTTCGTGCTCGGCCCCCACGAGTTTCGCGTCGCCGCGGTTTGAGGCTCCGTAGGTCACGAACACGGGCGCGGTGTTGCCCGGCCCGAAGGGTTGGAACCGCAGCAGGTCGCGCCTGAAGTCGGGCGTGATGTCGCTGAACAGCAACTGCGAGTCGATCTCCACCGTCGGCTTGAGCAGATGGTCGGAGATGTTCTCCTCGACGTAGGCGTTGAACCGGCGCGTAAACTCGGCCACGTTCTCTGGTTTCATCGTGAGGCCCGCGGCGTACATGTGCCCCCCGAAGTTTTCGAGAATATCGGCACACGACTCTACGGCGCCGTAGAGGTCGAACCCCGGAACGCTACGCGCCGAGCCCGTTGCGAATCCGTTACTGAGCGTTAGCACCACCGTGGGCCGGTAGTAGGTCTCGATCAGGCGCGACGCTACGATCCCCACTATGCCCTTCATCCACTTCGGGTTGTAGATTACCGTACACTTCATGTGTTTCAGCTCGGGATTACCCTCGATCAGGTCGTGCGCCTCTCGCGTCACGTCGCGGTCTATGGTCTTGCGGTCGCTGTTGGCCTCGTCGATCTGCGCCCCGAACAAGTGCGCGGCATCCTCGTCTCGCTCTATCATCAGGTTCACGGCACTGTGTCCGCCCGAGAACTCGTCGCCCTCTCCCATACGCATCCTGCCCGCGGCGTTGATGCGCGGCCCGATCTTGAACACAATATCGTCGATCGAAATGGTGTGCTTGTCCAACCCGCATATCTTGACTATCGACTGCAACCCCTTGTTGGGTTTGGTGTTGAGGCGCTCCAGACCGTAGTAGGCCAGTATGCGGTTCTCGCCCGTAACCGGCACGATGTCGCTCGCGATGGAGATTACCACGAGATCCAGCAGTCGCTCGATCTCGCTGAACGCTATCCCGTGCCTGGCGCAATAAGCCTGCGCGATCTTGAACCCGACCCCGCAGCCGCTCAGTTCTTCGAACGGATATCCGCAGTCGGGACGTTTCGGGTCGAGCACGGCCACGGCGCGCGGCAATTCCGGCCCGGCCAGATGGTGGTCGGTGACGATAAAATCTATCCCCAGCGAAACGGCGTAGTCGACCTTTTCGACCGCCTTGATCCCGCAGTCCAGCGTGATGATGAGCGAAACCCCGTGTGCTTTGGCGTAGTCGATCCCCTTGATCGAGATTCCATACCCCTCGGTGTAGCGGTCGGGGATGTAGAACATCAGGTTTTCGTGCCCCAATCGGCGCAGGAAACTGTACAGCAACGCCACGGCGCTCGTGCCGTCCACGTCGTAGTCTCCCCATATCATGACCGTCTCGCCCTCCGCCACGGCCCGCGTGATGCGGTCAATGGCTTTGTCCATGTCTTTCAACAGGAACGGGTCGTGCAGGTCGTCGAGCGAGGGATTAAAGAACTCCGCCGCCTCGCCGGGCGTTTCGATGCCGCGCTGAACGAGCAGGTTCGCCAGGACAGGCGACAACCCCAACGCGGTGGAAAGCTCCTCCACCAGCGCCGGATCACCCTGCTCGAGGATAACCCATTGTTTTTCTATTGGCATGACTTTTCAATTTTATATTATTATTTTTAAATTATCACTTAAACGCTCCCTAAGGAGCCTCTTCACTTCATCGAGCGCGATCTTTTCTTCCGTCTCCCTCTCCATCGAGGTGACCGCGCCCCCCACAAACCCGCAGGGATTAATAAGGTCGAACCACTTCAGATCGGTCGACACATTGAGCGCAAACCCGTGCATCACCACCCCCCTCGACGCCCTCACTCCGATCGCGCAGATCTTTCGCGGTGCAACTTCCGAGGGTTGAAACCATCGGTGGGAAGAAAATACCTCTAAATCATTGATGTCTGTTTCAACCGACGGATGCGCCTCCTCCCTGGGCTTTAGTCCGACCCAAACCCCGGTCTTTCCGGAAACCCGCCCGGCCAAAATCCCGAACCGCGCCAAAGTCTCGATCACCGCCTGCTCCAGCGCCCCGATATACTCCCGCAACCCGAGGTCCAACCGTTCCAGATTAACTATGGGATAACCCACGATCTGCCCCGGCCCATGATAGGTGATGTCGCCACCGCGCTCAGTGCGATATAGCACCGCACCTTTCGCGCGCAACGCATCCTCGCTCACCAACAGGTTCTCATCCCGTCCGCTCCGTCCAAGTGTGTATACATGCGGATGTTCGCAAAAAACCAACCAACCAGCGCCCTCCGTTTTGTCGGACGTGGGCTGCTCTTTGCTTTCGACGAGCCTGTCGAACAACTCGCACTGTATCTTCAGCGCGATGCCGTAATCGATGACGCCCCAGTCGGCAAACTCAATCCAAGGTTTCATACCGCTTTGCGGCAAAGTTTCTCGAGCGCCTGCTCAGCCATATATGAAGAACGCACCAAGGGGCCGCTCGTCACGTGAGCAAATCCACGCGCAAGTGCCTCCTGTTTGTAAAAATCAAACATTTCGGGCGCAACATACTCTGCAACGGGCAGATGTGCAAGCGTCGGCTGAAGATACTGCCCCAACGCAAGGATCGACACCCCCACGCGCCGCAGATCGTCCATCGCCCCCAACACCTCGTCCTCATTCTCACCCAGCCCCACCATGAGGCCGCTCTTGGCCACGCCACCGTGCGCGGCAATGTGCCCCAAAACATCGAGACTCACATCATGCCGCGCCCGCGAGCGAACGGCAGGAGTGAGTCTCGAAACAGTCTCCAGATTATGTCCTATGATGTCGGGCGCGGCCTCCATAACGACATCCACGAGCGCCATGCGCCCCTCGAAGTCGGGGATCAGCACCTCGATCGTCGTGCCGGGACACTCCTGCTTCACGGCACGGATCACGTCGGCCCAATGCGCGGCCCCTCCGTCGGGAAGGTCATCGCGAGTGACAGATGTAATGACGGCGTGTTTGAGACCTATAGACGCAACAGACCCAGCCACTCTCAGTGGCTCGTTTATGTCAGGAGGTAAAGGTTTACCGGTGCTGGTGGCGCAGAATTTACACGCCCTTGTACAGACATCGCCTAAGACCATGAAGGTCGCGGTTTTTCTGCTCCAACATTCGACTCTATTCGGGCACCGCCCACTTTCGCAAATAGTGTGCAGCCCTTGGTTTCCAACGATTTTTGCGACTTCGGCGTACGCACCGCCGACCGTTTTGCCCACCTGTACGCCTGCTTTTTCGCTTCTCCCTGCGCCCGTTTGTACGTTTCCACCTGTTCCCGTGTCACCGCCCATTCTGGCTTTGTGGTTCGCCCCGTCGCTTTGAAATTGAAGTTTAATCTTTAGCCAATCCGGTTTTCTTTTAACATTCACCCTGTTGTCATCGACTTCAGGCATTTGTTTTTTGTTTATTATTTTTTCAATTGATGCAAAGATAGATAAAAAAATCAAACCTCGCAAATCGCGAGGTTTGTTTTTGAAACAAATACAGCCTGAACTGGGCGTATACCCGATAAACGCGTTTTAAGACACGGTACTGACAGTCACGGCATATATACCTCATTTTAGGAAACGT
>JAITWC010000017.1 GCA_031285485.1 Alistipes sp. | reverse complement strand
GTAAAACGGCCCCGGAATGTATAGAATTTAACGTGGGGGGGGGGGGTGGTAAATGTTAAGAATATAACACGCCGCGCGGCCGGACGCGGCGGCGGCGGTGTCGATGCCATATGTCCCGGCGGGAATCACGGTGCGAAGATAAAGATTTCCCGCGTAATAAAACCAAAAGCAACGGGACACTTTTGAAAAGCGTGAAAAATCAATGGTAGTGATTTTTTGATTACCTTTGCCCCGGTTTATGAAAAGTAAATTGCTCACACTGCCCAACGTGGTGACGCTGGCCAATCTTGCGTGCGGCTGCGTGGCTCTGGTTTTCGCTTTGCGCGGGTCGTTCGTGGAGGTTTTTGCGCTGGTTGCGGCGGCCGCGGTGTTCGACTTTGCAGACGGTGCGGTGGCACGGCTCACGGGGCGGTATTCCGAGATCGGCAGGCAGCTCGATTCCCTGGCCGATGTGGTTTCGTTCGGTGTGGCGCCCTCAGCGGCACTTTTCGCTGCCTGGGAACGTGCCTCCGGCGCGGTCGTGCCCGGCGCGGCGGGTTGGGCGGTGTTCGCCGTGGCGATGTTCTCCGCCCTGCGGCTCGCACGGTTCAATGTCGACGACACCCGGCACACCGAGTTCACCGGACTGCCCACACCGGCGGCCGGACTTGCCATCGTGTCGCTGACGGCGGTCTGGGGCGCTCCCCCGCAATGGGCCGTCCTTGCGGTGGCAGCGGCGGTCAGTGCCCTGCTCGTGTGCCCGCTCAGGATGTTCTCGCTTAAATTCAGCAGTTTCGCGTGGCGTGAAAACCGCCTTCGATATGTTTTGATCGCCGCCTCCGCGGGCCTCGTGCTGTGGCTCGGCACAGGAGGCGTGGCTACTGCCGTGGCATTGTACGTGGTGCTCAATCTTGCACGCCTCGCAGGGCCGGGGGGAGCCGGAACCGCAATCGTCGCACTGGCACTGCTCCTCGCGGCGGGCCAGGCGACGGCGCAGACAACGACGGGACGTCAAAACCCCGCCGAAGCCCAAAGACAACAAGCCCGGCAGCGTCCCGGACAGCAACAACGCCCGGGCCAGAGCGGAGCCGCCGGGGAGGAGGAGGAAGACAACACACCCTTCTTCGGAGAGGGCACCGAGGTCGATCCCGCGTCCGACACGGTAAAGGCGCGGCGGCCCAGGATGCCGCTCGAAAGCTACCACTTCTCGATGGAGGAGCGTCAGAGACGCAATATGCGCTGGACGATAGACCCTTGGGCCAACCGCATCGACATAGGACATATCGACACACTCCAGAACGATTTCCAGAACGAATACCCTTTCATGAAGGGGAGCGTGGGCAGCGCCAACCTCGGAAACCTCGGCGCGCCGGCGCAGTGGCTCAACTTCTTCGAGCGCGAAACGGGACGCAACCACCACTTCGCCGACCCGTGGGGAGCCTACCTGCGCACGATCGAGACAATGCCGTTTTACAACACCAAGACACCCTTCTCGCAGTTGGGCTACATGTGGGCCGGACAGAAAATTCATCAGGAAGAAGACCTCATAGTGATACACGCCCAGAACATCAGTCCGAGCACCGGCGTGAACCTCGATTACCGCAGCCTCGGCACCAAAGGCATATACCAATGGCAGGGCACACGCAATAAAACGTTCTCCGCGGGCGTCAATCACACCGGAAAACGGTGGACACTCCACGCCGGGTATATACACAACCGGGTTTACAACCAGGAGAACGGCGGGATGGTCGACGATGAAGACGTACTGCTGCGTCTCAACGAGTTCGAACAGCCCCGAACGCTGCCGATGAGCATGTCGAGCCCGACGAACTCGGTGAAAAGCAACACCTTTTTCCTGCAACAGACCTATGGAGTGCCGCTCATCCGCATCACGGAGAACGACTTCACGATAAGCGACCGGCCGGGCTTCTTCGTCGGACACACGTTCGAGTACGACCGCTGGGCAAGGCGCTACAACGACACCTATCAAGGAACGGTCTACACCGACCCCAAGCCCAACGGCAAGCCGCCGCAACGCTACTACGACGAGTGGCACTTTAACGGCAACGCCTCGCGCGACTCACTGTTCGAGGGACGGCTCACCAACCGTGTGTTCGTGCAGCTCCAACCCTGGGACAGGAACGGGGTGATCGGCACGATCGACGCCGGGATCGGGATGGACATGTTGCGATATTACGGCTTCGACACCGGACAATACCTCACGGGGGTCGACGCCACGGCGGTAAAAGAGACTCACACCTACGTTTGGGGCGACGCAAACGGCCGCGTGGGACGATATATGGACTGGCAGGCATGGCTCAGACTGCACCCGTTCGGAAAACGCCGGGGGGACACGGACGCGGGAGGCAACATAGCTACCCGACTATATATAAAAGAACGCTCCCTTTCTGTTTACGGCAGCATCCGGTTCACGACACAGGAACCGAGCTACTGGGAACAGAATTACACCTCTAACCACTATATGTGGCGAAACTCCTTTGCGAAGGAGAATGAGACCCGGATCGAAGGCTCGCTGGCGATACCCCACGTGGGATTCTCGGCGACCGTCTCACAAAGCGTCCTCGGCAACAGGATTTACTACGCCCAGGACTCGCTTCCGACACAAAAGGTGACCATTAAGCCTTTTCAGTCGTCGGAAGTGGTGGGCGTGACGGGCGTGTATCTGCGAGAAGATTTACCGATCCGTGTTGGTACGGACTCTCGGATAAATCTCAACCACAGGGTAATGCTGCAATGGAGTAGCGATCAGAAGGTGATTCCGGTTCCGTTGGCAAGCTTGTATCTCTCTTACAACTTAGAATTCAACGTCGTGAGGGACGTGCTGAGACTCCAGATCGGAGTCGACGGACGCTACAACACGCCGTACTACGCTCCTGGTTACAACCCCGGGCTGGGGCAATTCTACAATCAGAGAGTGAAAGAGTTGGGTGATTACATCTGGCTCGACGCCTATGCCAACGCGAAGTGGAAACGGATGAGGATACTGATAAAGATGGAGCACTTGAGCGACGACATGTTCTCAAGAAACAGTTTCAGCACGCTCCACTACCCGGTGAACCGCCGGGTGTTGAAGTTCGGACTCTCCTGGAACTTCTACGATTGAGGCTCTCCATGCGGCGCGAGTGCTGCCCGGAGAAACCTTTGGTATGACTAAAAAAACAGGTTTATTATTAACCCTCCTTGTGCTTGCCGCCGAGAGCGGCGTTTACGGAACCACTCCCGCGAGTGTGCCCGTTAAAACTTTCACCCCCTGGAATAAAGAGTACGCTCCGTCGTGGCTCGCCCCCAAGAACAGCGTCGTCATCTCCGAGTACGACCACATTATCAAGGATGTGGCGGGCGACAAGGGATTCGACTGGCGCCTGATATCGGCTATTGCCATGCAGGAGTCGCGGTTCGACCACGACGCTGTTTCCTGCGCCGGCGCCGTCGGTCTGATGCAGGTCATGCCCGCCACGGCCTGCGGATTCAAGGTCGCACCCGATCAGATGACCGACCCGCTCACCAACGTGAAGATGGGCGTAGGGCTGCTCTATCAGATCGAGCGCACGATCCGTTTTCCGCGTTCGGTCTCCGAGCACGACCGGTTGAGCATCACCCTTGCCGCCTACAACTGCGGTGTGGGCCGGGTGCTCGACGCTCGCAGGCTCGCCGTGAAGTATAGCGAGAACCACAACTCGTGGAACGTAGTGTCGAAATATCTGACCCTGCTCGGCGATCCGGCCTACTACGAGGATCCGTCGGTGCGCACCGGGATATTCCGCGACAACGCCCAAACGCTGGGCTTTGTCGCCAAAGTGTTGCGCTACTACGATTCCTACTGCCAAATAGCATCGCTGTGATAACAAAAAAGCCGGAGCCTCTCGCTCCGGTTATTTTTACTCTTTCGGCGGATCGGTATGTTTGCGCGGAGGCTGCCGCCAAATGTAGATCTTCGACTCCTTGCCCGCCTTGAGCCGTCCTATATTCTTGCGATGCGTTATCAGCAACAGGATCGCGATCACAAAAGCAAAGATCACCACCGTCATCGACGAGTTGGTGCGCGGATTAAGCAAAATAAATATCGGGAAACATCCCCCCGCGATCATAGACGCGAGCGAAACGTAGTGCGATGCCATCAGCACCACCACCCACACGGCCAGACAAAGCATCACCGACGCCGGAGCGACTCCCATAACGGCCCCCGCAAGCGTTGCCACTCCTTTTCCGCCCTTGAAACCGGCAAAAAGCGGAAAGATATGCCCCAGTACGACCGCCACGACCAGCCCCACCTTCACCATGTAGATACCCGCCGGGCCATACTCTCCTCCCGGGAGGAACTGCGGCAGGAACTCGGCGAGGTTACACAGCGTCACCGCCACATACCCCTTAATGAAGTCGATCACGAAGACAGGCAGTGCGGCCCGGCGTCCCAACACCCTCAGCATGTTGGTCGCCCCGGCGTTCTTGCTGCCGTGCTCGCGGATATCGACTCCGTAGAAGTGTTTACCGATCCACACGGCGCTCGGGATCGAGCCCAAAAGATAGGCAACTATGACAAGTGTAACAATCGTATAGATCATCGGTTTTCGATTTTGTGTCAATGCAAAGATAGAATTAGTATCTTTGAAGTAGTCAGCAGATAAATTTCTGACTGTAAGTTAGATAAAAGGCCTTCGCAAGAGGACGGGCAACGGATAAGTAAGGCGTAAGGTACTCTGATACACTTTGTTTTTCACTCTTTTCAAAAAACGTCTGTTGTTTCGACAAAGGTAAGATTTCTTTTGAGAAGAGCCGCATAATGCGATGAAAATTTTTGTGGCCGACAAAACTGGAGTTCCTAACTTAGCCCGCGCAAAGAGTTAAGACAGACAAACAAATCTTAACTTTGGGGCATGGACAAGATCAGTGAAAAAAGGAATTACGATCGTGCGTTCAAGGAGCGCGCGGTGAAGTTGGTGACAGGAAGGAATATCTTTTCAAGCCAAATCCTTTTCGCGGCACCGGCGTAATAATTCCTTACTATAAAACCGGAACTTTTTATGTGTCCGAAAAGGATTTGGAAGAAAACGCGGCGCCTTTTACTATTACCATAGAAAAGGAACCCACGGGGACAGACGCCGGTAAAATCCCCCAATGGATACTGTGGCTCACGCTGGCCTGCATCGTGTTCATACCCATGCAACGCATTAGGATATTCGTGCAGTTTCCACTGCTGACGGCGATTTTTGCGATGGAACTCTACTACTTCATGGCAATGGAGGAAGACTTCTGGTGGTGCAACTTCGACACGATGGGCTGGTTCAAAGCCGTACTGCTGTTCCTGCTTTCGCTGGGGGGTGATATATGCGCAGTTCAGGATGTACTTTACCGTCATTAGCGATATAAAGGAGATGAGCCGACCGTTCAACAGCGCAATCGGAACCACCATATACGCCGCATTCATCATCGGGGCTCTGATCTACGCCATATTCGCGGGCGAAATAGACAACGAACTGTTAATCATACTTTCGCTGATATTCCTCGTGGTACAAGAAATCATCATTATTGTCGCCTTGCGCAGAAATCCGATTGCCATGATTGCTACCCTGATATTCCTGCCGCTCGGCATGTTCGCGCTGGTAATTACCTCGCTGAAATTCTTTGCCGTTCTCGCTCTCTTTACCATTGTGGGACTGGTGATTTATGCATGGGCGAGGTCGGGGAGTAACGGAGCTGGGGCAGGCGGAGGCCGCGCAAGAGGGGATGCACCGAATTGTCCGTATATCAACTATCCCTACTGTACTTTCGGCGGGCATAACCACGACTGTTCGCTTGTCAACGGCGGCAGTGCCTGCCAACATGGGCAACGCTGACAACGGAGAGAACGCACAATCGACCTCTTGCACATAAAAAGGGACGTGCTATGATGAAACCATACATAAAAACAAATACTGCAATGAAAAAACTTATGACAGCCGCTATGTTAGCGGTATTCGCGCTCGGCGCGACAACATTCGCCGCCTGCGAAAAGGGCGGCGGTGACCCGGAGCCAACAGCCCCGGTAATCACAATCGGTACCCAACCCACGGCACCCGCCGCCCTCACCGAGGGCGCGATAATGGGCAGCCTGACCGTCACCGCCACCGTAACGGAGGGCGCAACGCTCGCGTACCAATGGTACTCCAACACTGCCGCGGGCACCACGGGCGGCACGAAGATCGACGGCGCGACCGCCGCAAGCTACACACTCCCCGCCACCCTCACCGCAGGCACGTATTACTACTTCTGCGAGGTGGGCGCGCAGGGCGCAAAGGCGGTGCGCACGAACGCCGTCACGGTAACGGTCGCCGCCGCTCCCGAGCCGCAGATCGAAGTCCCCGACGAGAGCGAACTGACCCAGCAGGCTTTCGCCGACGAGCAGACTTCCGGCGGCTTTACCTTTGTCGCCAAAGCCGCGTGGACGGCCACCGTAACGGAAAGCGCGAACACCCGAGCCGAAGGTATATCGTGGCTGCGGCTGCTGCTCGACGGCGAGGAGACCTACTCCGGCGCGGCTGGCACGTTCAATCTCGTGATCGAACTCGACACCAACTACACCGGGGACGACCGCTCGGCCACGATCACCATCACGAGCGGCGGCACGAACATAACCATCACCGTGACGCAGGAGGGAACGACCGAGAGCGGCGATACCCCCGAACCGAAACCATCGCTGAGCGAACTGGTCGCGCATTGCGAAGAGCTGCATGAGTGGGTTGACGCGGCATGGCTGCAAATCGACAACAACTATTCCGTCTACACGGCGCGGCTGTCGCTTACCCAGGCGACCCCCGAGCTGTATGATTTCTGGACCAAATCGTATGAATGGATCGCC
>JAITWC010000081.1 GCA_031285485.1 Alistipes sp. | reverse complement strand
TTTTGCGGGCATGTGCCGGTTCAAGTACGGGCACCTCAGCGTTGCGATGTCGATCATCCTGCTTGCGACACAGATCGCGGGCGCGCAGACTGTGGGCGGGGATTCCCTCGCGCAGTACCGCACCCTGCATCTCGACGCCGTGAGTGTCACGGCGCGCCCCTCAGGCGCGTCCGCCACGCTCGGGCAAGTGTCGCAAACCCGTTTTCTTGTCGATCAAAAGGGAAAGGCCCCTCTCGGAAACCCCGAGTCGGTGTTGCGCCTCCTCCCGTCGGTCGACGTCAGGGAGCGCGGGGGCAGGAGCACCCAGGCCGACATCGCGATCCGCGGAGGATCGTTCGACCAGACGATGGTGATGCTCAACGGCATCGACTTCTCCGATCCCCGCACGGGGCATCAATCCCACTCGCTGCCCGTCGATCTCGACATTCTGGGCGATCTCGTTGTCATGGAGGGGGCCACGCGGCCCGGCGCGCTGGCCGGCGCGGTCGACTTTCGCACCGCACCCGTGTACGCGCGCTATCTTCGCGCCCGTCTCGAAGGCGGAAAGTGGGGCTACGGCTACGGAAATGTTTCCGGGGCGTTCAGGGCGGGAGATGTGCAAACCCTCGGTGCGGTGTCGTACCGCCGCTCCGAGGGCTATCGCCACAACACCGACTTTTGGAACCTCAACGCCTACGCCCGCGTTGTGTGGGATTCGCCCGGGGCGGGACTTCTCGATATTCAGGGCGGTTTTCAGCGCCGCGAGTGGGGCTCCAACGGATTCTACTCGCTGGCCTATCCCGACCAGTTCGAGAGCACGCTCACGGGTTTGGCGTCGGTTCGCTGGACCAGGACGTGGCGGCGGCTCACGATCGAGGCGACGGGCAGCTTCCGACGCGGCGACGACCGCTTCGAGATGGTGCGCGACGACCCGTCGGCCATCGCGTTCAACTACCACACCGTCCACTCGGCGGGCGCCTCGCTCAAGGCCGACTACTTCTGGGGCCGGGCCGGGGTGACGGGCGCGGGGGGGGACTACTCGCGCGGTACGATGTTCTCCACCGCGATGGGTGAACTCCTCGACAACCCGCGCCGCAAGGTGCCGACCCTCGACGGCACGCTCTATCCCAGACGCGCCCTCCGCGACGCGGCGACCGCCTGGGCCGGACACCGTAAGGATTGGCGCCGCACCTGGGCAGCGGGCCAGGCCACCCTGACACACACCCCCTACGGCACGGCGGGAACGTTTACGGCCGAGGCGGGTTGGCGCACGGGCAGGGTGGTGACCCTGCGGGCGGGCGCGCTGCGGGCGACGCGCCTGCCGACCTTCACCGAGCTGTACTACAACGTGGCGATCTACCACCCGAACCCGAACCTGAAACCCGAAACGGCCATGACCTACCGCGCGACGGCGCGCGCCGCCTCGCTGTCGGGAAAATGGGACGGCGAGGCGTCGGTGTGGTGGCGGCGCACGCGCGAGGTGATCGACTGGGAGCAGCGCACGGGCGACCGGCCGGGCGACGTGGCGGGCCACTGGTACTCCACCCAGCTCAACCGCCTGAGCACCGCGGGCGCCGAGCTGTCGGCCCGTTACACATCCGGCGGCTGGCTGCGCAGGGCGTCGGTGAGCTACGGATGGCTGCACAGCGACATGTCGGTGGCGTCGGACTACATCTCGAAGTATGCCCTCGACTACATGCGCCATAAACTCGCGGCGGTGGTGGGCGTGGCGTTCGCGGAGGAGTTCGCGCTCACGCTCACGGGGGCGTACTACGACCGTGTGGGGTCGTGGCTCGGGGCCGACGGCGGGCTGAGCCGCTACCGCCCCTATTTTCTGCTGGACGCGCGCCTCGCCTGGGAGCCCGCCGCCGCCCGACGCGCGGGAGCGGAGCTCTACCTCGACGGCACGAACCTCACCTCGACCCGATATTTCGACTTCGGGGGCCTGCCGATGCCCGGCACGTGGCTGTCGGCGGGGATCGTGGTCACGATACGGTGAACGACCGATGAAACAGGAAGGGAAACGGCGCTGTCGGTGCCGTTTCCCTCTTTTTGTGCGGCCCCGCCGAATGCCCGCCCACTTGCGTCGCCGACGCAACAACCAAAAAGGCGATTTCACCTCTTGCGTCGGTGACGCAAACGCCAAAAAGGCGATTTTGCCCCTTGCGTCGGTGACGCAAACGCGAAAAAGGCGATTTTGCCTCTTGCGCCCGTGACGCAACCACCGAACAGGCGATTTTGCCCCTTGCGTCGGCGACGCAAACGCCAAACGGGCGATTTTGCCCCTTGCGCCCGTGACGCAAACGCCCGGGACGCCCCGTTACCCGCCGAAAATTCCGCCGAGGCGAATAAACAAACGGCGCGGGCAACCGCTCTCCCGGTGCGGGGCGGGACGGGCGAATAAAGGTTTGGTTTCTCGACAAAAAAAGATTATTTTTGCACTCGACACTCGAATCCGACTATCATCAATCCTAATAATTATAACCAATTATGCCTAACACTAAAAGAGTCTACACCTTCGGCAACAAAGCCGCCGAGGGAAACGGCAAAATGAAGGAGCTGCTCGGTGGCAAAGGTGCCAACCTGGCCGAAATGAACAAGATCGGTATTCCGGTGCCCCCGGGGTTCACAATCACCACGGACGTGTGCGCCGAGTACTACAAGGACGGCCGCGACAGGGTGGTGGCACTGCTCCGGCCCGAAGTCGAAAAGGCGATGAAGGGGGTCGAAGAGCTCACCGGCCGCAGGTTCGGCGACAAGACCATGCCGCTGCTCGTGTCGGTGCGCTCCGGCGCCCGTGCGTCCATGCCCGGCATGATGGACACCATCCTCAACCTGGGGATGAACGACGCCGCCGTCGAAGCTATCTCCAAACTGAGCGGTAACCCCCGCTTCGCGTGGGACTCGTACCGCCGCTTCGTGCAGATGTACGGCGACGTGGTGCTCGACATGAAACCGCAAAGCAAAGAGGACGAGGACCCGTTCGAGGAGATCATCGACCACATGAAGAAAGCCCGCGGCGTGGCCAACGACACCGACCTCACCACCGATGACCTCAGGGAACTCGTGACCAGGTTCAAGGCCGCCGTCAAGAAACAGACCGGACGCGACTTCCCCACCGATCCGTGGGAACAGCTCTGGGGCGCGGTGATGGCCGTGTTCGGGTCGTGGATGAATGCACGCGCCATTCTCTACCGCAAGCTCAACAACATTCCCGCCGAGTGGGGCACCGCCGTCAATGTCCAGGCTATGGTATTCGGCAACATGGGCTCCAATTCGGCGACCGGCGTGGCCTTCTCGCGCGACGCCGCCACGGGCGAAAACCTCTTCAACGGCGAGTATCTGGTGAACGCCCAGGGCGAGGACGTCGTGGCCGGCATCCGCACCCCGCAGCAGATCACCCTCGAAGGTTCGAAACGCTGGGCGGTAGCGCAGAAAGTGAGCGAAGCCGACCGTGCGTCTAAGTTTCCATCGCTGGAGGAGATCATGCCCGGTATCTATAAAGAGTTGTGGGACATCCAGCACCATCTGGAAACCTACTTCACCGACATGCAGGACATCGAGTTCACCATTCAGGACGGCAAACTGTGGATGCTCCAGTGCCGCAGCGGAAAACGCACCGGCGCCGCGATGGTGAAGATAGCCATGGACATGCTGGCCGAGGGACTGATCGACGAAAAGACAGCCGTCAGGCGCTGCGAACCCGCAAAACTCGACGAACTGCTCCACCCGATATTCGACAAGAGCGCCATCTCCCACGCAAAGGTCATCACCAAGGGGCTGCCCGCCTCGCCGGGTGCCGCCACGGGGCCGGTGGTGTTCTTTGCCGGCGACGCCGAGGCTTCGCTCGAAAAGGGCACCCGCGCCATCCTCGTGCGCATCGAAACCTCGCCCGAAGACCTCGCCGGCATGAACGACGCGGCAGGTATCCTCACCGCCCGCGGAGGGATGACCTCCCACGCGGCCGTCGTCGCCCGCGGCATGGGCAAGTGCTGTGTGAGCGGCGCGGGCGAGATCGAGATCGACTACAAGGTCCGCACCGCGAAAGTGGGCGACCTCGTGATAAAGGAAGGCGACTGGGTGTCGCTCAACGGCTCGACCGGCGAGGTGTATCTGGGCAAGGTCGACACCGTTGCTCCTTCGCTCTCGGGAGACTTCGGCAAACTGATGGAACTCGCCAGCAAGTACGCCACGATGAAAGTACGCGCCAACGCCGACACCCCGCGCGACGCGCAACAGGCGTTCGAGTTCGGCGCCGAAGGTATAGGCCTGTGCCGCACCGAACACATGTTCTTCGAGGGCGACCGCATCATGGCCGTGCGCGAGATGATCCTCGCCGACGACGAGGACGGACGCCGCGTGGCCCTGGCCAAACTTCTGCCCATGCAGAGGGGCGACTTCGAGGCGCTGTTCAAGATCATGAACGGATATCCCGTCACCGTGCGCCTGCTCGACCCGCCCCTCCACGAGTTCGTGCCCCACTTCGAGAAAGAGCAGCGCGAATTGGCCAGGGAGATGAAGGTGTCTTACGAAAAGATCGCCGCCAAGGTCGAGTCGCTCTCCGAAGTCAATCCCATGCTGGGCCACCGCGGAACACGCCTCGGAAACACCTATCCCGAGATCACCGAGATGCAGACCCGTGCCATAATCGAGGCCGCGATGAACGTGCGCAAGGACGGCACCCCCGTCCACGTCGAGATCATGGTGCCGCTCGTGGGCAACCACAAGGAGCTGCGCTATCAGAAGAACATAATCGACGAAACCGCCCAGGCTGTGTTCGCCGAACGCAACGACAGCATCGAATACATGGTCGGGACGATGATCGAGGTTCCGCGCGCGGCCGTCACCGCCGACCAGATCGCCGAGGTTGCCGACTTCTTCTCGTTCGGCACCAACGACCTGACGCAGATGACGCTGGGTTTCTCGCGCGACGACATCGGCAAATTCCTGCCGGTGTACCTAGCAAAGGGCATCCTGAAAGCCGACCCGTTCCAGATCCTCGACCGCAACGGCGTTGGCCAGCTGATCCGCGAGGCGGTGTTCAAAGGTCGCGGCGCGAAGGACCACCTCAAGTGCGGCATCTGCGGCGAACACGGCGGTGAACCTTCGTCGGTGGAGTTCTGCCACTTCGCCGGGCTCAACTACGTGTCGTGCTCGCCGTTCCGCGTGCCCATCGCGAAACTCTCCGCCGCCCACGCCGCGCTGAGCGAACAGTGATCCCGAGTTTTAAAGACACTGAAATCTGTATTACGATCATGAAAAAAACATCAATCATCTCCCTGCTCGTGTGCGCCGCGGCGTGCCTTGCATCCCTTTCCGCGAACGCGCAAAACCTCATTGGGGTTGCACCCGTCCCGGAAATCTACGAATGGAGGATATACACCCTCGCGCCGGAGGCCGATGCCGCCGCGCTCGACGCCTTTTTCCGCGACCGGCTGATCCCGGCTTACGGCCGCCACGGCATCGAAGTCGGGGCGTTCTCTCCCGCCGAAAGCTATTCCGAATTCCCGAACGGAGCGCGCTATCTTTTCTTTGCCTGGCCCGATCTCGAAACTTTCCGCCGCGTGAACCGCCTCGTGAGGGAAGACGCCGCTTTTATGGCCGGTGCCGCCGCCTATTTCGACGCGTCGGCGACAAATCCCAACTATACGAACTTCGAGACCTACCTGTGCGAGGCGCTCGACAGCCACCCGCGGCTCGCCCGTCCGGCAGCCGACCGCGGGCTTCTGGAGTTCCGCATCTACCGCAGTCCCAACATCGAGGCCAACGAGCGGAAGATCCACATGTTCGAAAACGGCGAGATCGACATTTTCAGGGAGACGGGAGTCAACGGTGTCTTTTACAGCCGCACGCTGGCCGGCACGCGAATGCCGTCGCTCACCTACCTGACATGGTACAAGGACGCCGACACGCGGCGCGAGGCGTGGAACAGGTTCGGCGCCCATCCCGAGTGGCGGCGCATGTCGAGGATGCCGGAGTACGCCCACACGGCGACCGACAACGTGATCCGTCTGCTCACCCCGCTTCCCTATTCGAAATATTAGTGCGGGTTCACAGTCATGTGAAGCGGGCTCCGATCTCTGTCGGGGCCCGTTTTTTCGTCATTCCGGACGGGAGGCGAAGCGCCGGCGGGGGATCTGTCGGCCGACAATAGGAACTGCGATGCCTCCCGGTTCCATTTGTCGGCCGACTACGAGGGCCGACAGTGTGCGGGGTACAATTTTTTTGCACCTCCATGCAAGATTTCACCCTCCGGGCGATTTACCTGTCGGGTACACGGTAAGCACGGAGATTCGGGATCATGGAATTATGTCGTATCTTTGGGGCCTGTACAACCAACCCGTAAACCCGGTGATGACGAACGACCACAACAGGGAAATAGATCTTGTCACGAGAATGGCCGAGGGCGACAGAGCCGCCATGAGGATGTTTTACGACGACTACTCGGGATACCTCACGGTGGTGTGTTCGAGGTACGTGACGGCGCGCGACGACGTGAAGGATGTGTTGCAGGACAGTTTCATCAAGATCTTCGGATCGATGGGCCGGTTCGAATACCGGGGCCCCGGAGCGCTCAGGGCGTGGGCGACGAAGATAGTGGTCAACGAGTCGCTCAGACATCTTGAGGCGAGGAAAAGAGCGCCCCTGCCGATGATCGCCGAAAGTTGGGGCGACACGGACGCCGACGAGCGGCCCGATCACGAGTCGGTGCCGGCGGCGGTGGTAATGGAGATGATCCGCGCCCTGCCCGACGGATACAGGACGGTGTTCAATCTCTTTGTCTTCGAGCAGAAGAGCCACCGCGAGATCGCCTCGACGCTGGGTATAGCCGAGAGCTCGTCGGCCTCGCAATTCCACCGGGCACGCGGCATGCTGGCCCGCAGAATAAAGGAGTATGTACTGAAAAACGAGAAACAAAACTATGGATAACAGATGGTCGGATAGCCTCAGGCAAAAGATGGAACACCACGGCGAAACTCCGCCCGAGGGGCTGTGGAATGCTATCGAACGGGAAATGGATCGCCGGGCGGAGGCTCTGTCGCGCCGCCGCCGACGCATGTTTCGGAGCATAGGTTCGGGCGCCGCGGCTGCCGTGGCGGCGCTGCTGCTGCTTGTTGATTTCGGCGGGCGGACGGGCGATCCCGCGGCGATGGTGGCCGTCGATCCCACCTCCGCCGGTGAATATAACACCGGGACGCCCGAACGTGTTGTCGGGCCGGTTGTGGATACTGTCGTAAATCACGTCGCCGAAACGCCGCGGACTTTCACCGGCACGATCGCCGGTACGACCCCGGAGACGATCATCGAGGCGATTCCCGAAACAGTACCGGAAGCGCCCCCCGTGGTGGCCCCGGAAACAGTCCCGGAAGAGGCCCCCGAACCGGAGCCACGCCGCGAGAACTCCGCGGAACCCCGCCGTGAGCGCCCCGCCTACGAGCAATACTTTGCCGTCGAAGCCCCGGCCACGGCCCGGCCACGCAAGTCTCGCGGCCGGGATAAGTGGCAGACGGGCCTCTACGCCTCGAACGGCGCGGTGACCGGCTCGCGGAGCGATATGACTTTCGATCGCAGGAAAGACGCTCCCGACATGTACTCGGCTTTCACAGGGTCCGGTTCCCACTCTCCATCGGACGCCCTCGCCTCTTCGTCGAACACCGCTCCCGGCTCGGTGAACCGGTCGGTCTTCAACAACGTGAAACACAGCCTGCCCGTGACGTTCGGCGTGTCGGTGGGCCACGGCGTGGGCGAAAGGTGGAGCCTCGCCGGAGGGGTGACCTACACCCGTCTCGCGACGACATTCAAGACCAGCACCGGCCTCTACTCCGGCTCCTACGAGCAGGTTTTGCACTACATCGGCATTCCGCTCGACGTCCGGTTCGACCTGTGGCGCAGTCCCGGCGGCCTGTCGGTCTACCTGTCGGCGGGCGGCCAGGCGGCCGGGAGCGTGGCGGGCAGAGTGACGGCAAGCGGTGCCGTGCCCTCGGGCCCGGGCGGGTCGATGAGGGAAGGTTCCGTGACCGATCCCCGGGTGCAGTGGTCGGTGAGGGGTTCGGCGGGCGTGGGCTACGACTTCACGCCGACGGTGGGCCTCTACGCCGAGCCGGGAGTGGACTACCACTTCGACAACGGCAGCAGCGTGGTGACGGTGTGGAAAGACCGTCCGCTCAACTTCGGCCTCCGCCTCGGCCTGCGCCTGTCGCTTTGATTTCGGGGGATTGCCGAATTAATGTGGTTCCGGTGAAATTTATACCAAAGATGGTGTTGTTTCCGTCTTTCAGGTGATAATGAACCTATTGGCAAAGTTACGCCCGTGCTTACATATCGGCTTTTGCTCTTTTGGGCAAGTTTCAACCCTCAAACCCCTCTCCAAAGCCCATCCCCCCAATAAAAAAGAGCCACCCTTCAAAAGGTAACTCTTTGATTTCCGGAGCCGCAACCCGGACTTGAACCGGGGACCTCTTCATTACGAGTGAAACACTCTACCAACTGAGCTATTGCGGCAAATCGCGAGTAGAGAGCTGTTTGAGAGGGGTTTTAGAGTGTAAACAAATACCTTTTTCCTTGCGAGGGTAAACATAAGGGTAAGAGGTCTAATATATTTACGATAATACTCACCACCATTTTCATGTTTGCGTATTTCGGTCGGATAGCCGTCTGAATCATAGGTGTAAGAATAAGTCGTCGTATGTCCTTCGTTATCTGTTTCTTTCACGAGACAATTTTTTGGCGATGCCTCATTGTAGCTGAAATATAATTATCTTTATCGAGAAGAAACCGACATTTATGCGTCATGTAGAACAAATATTATGTCCCTTTTGCGGCTGTGATGACCTTCGCAAAAA
>JAITWC010000080.1 GCA_031285485.1 Alistipes sp. | reverse complement strand
AATGGATCGAAATCTGGTACAACAAAATCAGAAAACACAAAGCGCTACAAAACATGACAATAGACGAATTATGGAACCTTAACAAAATATCGGCTTAACTCTTTGTGCGGAAAAAGTTGGGAAATCCAGTAGCGGAACTCCTGCCCAACCGCTCTATATTCTTCCATTTCGGGGCTTTTCGATCCTGAGAAGAATGAAGAACAACACCGCGAATCGCACCTGTCACCCAAACACTTAACTCATTTACGCCCCATTCTACCGTTTTCTCAAGGTCTTTCGCTAACTTTGCGCCGCTATGAATACCTTCTGGAAACTGTTGCAGTTCGGACGGCCGCTTGAGAAGTACGCGATCCCGTATTTTTTCTACACCGCGATCCACGCCTGGTTCAACGTCTTCACGATGATGTTGGTGGGGCCGCTGCTCATGTTGCTTTTCGAGACTCCCGGTTCGCTGCCCGTCGTCTCCTCCCTGCCCCCTTTCCGGCTCAACTCGGAGTGGTTGCAGGACGCCACCCTGTTCATGCTGCACAACATGTACGGCGCCGATTACCGGCTCGGCTCGGTTGTGATGGCGATAGCGGTCGCGCTTACGGTGAGCGCCCTCGCGAGCAATCTGGCCCGCTACATGGGGCAGTACACCGTCGAAAAGGTGCGCATCAACTCGGCACAGACCATGCGCGACCGCATGTACGACAAGGTGATGTCGCTCAACGTGGGCTATTTTTCCAACGAGCGGAAAGGCGACATAATCTCAAAATTCTCGGCCGACACCCAGATCATACAGCACACCCTGTCGAGCACGTTGCAGGTCGCCTTTCGCGAACCGTTCCTCGTGGCGATGTATCTTTTTGCCATGATCTCCATGTCGTGGAAACTGACCGTTTTCGCCGCTGTTTTCCTGCCGGTGGTGGCAATGTTGATCGGGATGGTACTCAAACGGCTGAGGCGTCCGGCCCGCGCCGCGCAGGATGAGTTGGGGCAGATGGTGAGTCAGCTCGACGAATCGCTTTCGGGCATCAAGATAATCAAAAGTTACAACGCCGAGGGATATTCGGCGGGCAAATACCGCGGTATGAACACAGTATTTTCGCGCATCTCTCGATGGATGGCGCGGCGACAGCAACTCGCCTCGCCCATGAGTGAATTTCTGAGCATTGCAGCCGTGGCCGTGGTACTCGTTTTCGGGGCGGATCTGGTGTTCGACGGCGAGTTGACCGGAGCCGATTTCGTGCTGTTCGTGGGGCTGTTCTCGCAGATCACGCGGCCGGTTCGCGCGTTTGCCGACGGTTTCGGGGTCATCAATCAGGGCATCGCGGCGGGGGAACGTGTGTTCGCATTGCTCGACACACCCGCCGGTGTCGTCGACAGGCCGGGCGCGGTGGCGCTCGGGGAGTTCCGCGAGGGGATCGAGTTTCGCGACGTGTGGTTCCGGTACGAAGACCGCGAGATTATCCGCGGCGTGAGTTTTACCGTTCGCAGGGGCGAGACGGTGGCGCTGGTGGGGCCGTCGGGTGGCGGCAAATCTACGCTGAGCGACCTCGTGCCGCGGTTCTACGACCCCGAACGAGGCGAGGTGTTGATCGACGGCCGCGACGTGAGGGACTACACGATGGAGAGCATCCGCGACCACCTCGGAATGGTGGCGCAGGAGACGGTGCTGTTCAACGACACGATAGAGAACAACATCCGCCTCGGGGTGCCCGACGCCTCGCGCGACGACGTGATACGCGCGGCGCAGATCGCCAACGCCCACAACTTCATAACGGAGACCGAGAGCGGTTACGACACCAACATCGGCGACCGCGGAGCAAAACTTTCGGGAGGGCAGCGGCAACGACTGAGCATCGCGCGTGCGGTGCTCAAAAATCCCGACATACTGATACTCGACGAGGCCACGAGCGCACTCGACACCGAGAGCGAAAAATTAGTGCAGTCGGCACTCGACACCCTTCTGAAAGGACGCACGTCGATAGTGATCGCCCACCGCCTCAGCACTGTGCAGAACGCCGACCGGATAGTGGTGATCGACGCGGGCCGCATAGTGGAGCAGGGCACCCACGACTCGCTGATGGCCGCGGGCGGACTCTACGCCCGGCTCGTCGAGCTTCAATCCGTCTCTTAGCGGGCTCCCGTCAGCGGATGCGGTCGGCTGCGCGTACCATGATCTCGTCGCGCAGCACGCCGCGAATGGCGAACCAGTTGGTGAGCATCGCCACCACCAGCAGCAGCGGAAAGAACGAGAAGAAGAAGTTCTCCGACATCGCCGCCACCACGTTGCGCCAGGTCGAGAAAATAGTCCACCCCAACAGCGCGACACCTCCCGTCAACAGCGCGAACTCCGCGCCGAGCAGGCGCGCCTGAAGAGTGCGGTTCCCGAACATGAAGATCGTCACGAATGGCAGCAGCGCGGCGAGGGCCAGCAAAGCCACCGTGCAGATCGACAGAGTGGAGGTGACGACCTCGCCCGCGGGTTCCGCGCCGCCGTAGACCAGCATCACGCCCGAGTGGGGCCCCGGGCCGCTCTTTATGCCATAAGTCATCAGGTCGAAGTCGGCGCCGCCCAAGGAGAACGACACGGCGGGCATGAATATCACCACGCACACGAGCGCCGCGGTGAGCGCCATCCACACGGTTTGAACACGTTGAATCATATTGTCTTGTCTTTTGAGTATTTGTTGCGGTCGGCGGCGTTGCGGTTGATCAGTTCGCCGAGGAAACCCGTCAGGAACAGCATCACGCCGAGGATCAGCGTCACGAGGGCGATGTAGAACATCGGCTGGTCGGCCACCGGACGCAGGGGCAGTCCGCGGGACTGTTTAACTAATTTATCGACGATGAGCCACACCGCCGTCACGCCGCCGCCGAGGAACATCAGCGTTCCCAGCGAGCCGAAAAGGTACATCGGGCTGCGGCCGAACCGCGACATGAACGACACCGTTATCAGGTCGAGGTAGCCCTTCACCATCCGTTCGACGCCGTACTTCGAGTGGCCGAACCGACGCGGATGATGCTCGACCACCTTCTCGCCTATTCGCCGGAATCCCGCCTGGCGCGCCAGGATGGGGATGTAGCGGTGCATCTCGCCGTACACCTCGATGCTCTTGACGACGGCGCGGCGGTAGGCCTTCAGCCCGCAGTTCATGTCGTGGAGCCGGATTCCGGAGACCGCGCGCGTGGTGGCGTTGAAGAACTTCGAGGGGAGGCGTTTGCCTATCGGGTCGCGGCGCTCCTTCTTCCAGCCCGACACGAGGTCGTAGCCCTCGTCGACTATCATGCGCCGCAGCTCCGGTATCTCGTCCGGCGAATCCTGCAAATCGGCGTCCATCGTAACCACCACCTCTCCCCGTGCCGCCTCGAACCCGGCGTAGAGTGCGGCCGACTTGCCGTAGTTGCGCGAGAACCTTATGCCGCGCACGACACCCGGAGCTGCCGCGGCCAGCCCCTCCACCACCTCCCACGAGCCGTCCGCGGAGCCGTCGTCGACGAAGATCGCCTCGTACGACAGTCCCGCCCCGCCGCACGCCCGCCCGATCCACGCGGCGAGTTCCGCCAGCGACTCCCGCTCGTTGTAGAGCGGAACGACGACCGAGACGTCGGGTATGGCTGGAGCGTTATTCATTCCGATCATTATTCCGTTTTGTCATGGGTTGTTTTTGTTGCGGAAAAACATTTTTCCGTGTTCCCGGCGCTGTCGGCGCTGTGGAAAAACATTTTTCTGTGTTCCCGGCGCTGTCGGCGCTGTGGAAAAACATTTTTCTGTGTTCCCGACGCTGTCGGCGGGGCGGAAAAACTTTTTTCTGCGTTCCCGACGTTGTCGGCGGTGCGGAAAAACATTTTTCTGCGTCCCTGACGCTGTCGGCGCTGTGGAAAAACTTTTTTCTGTGTTCCCGACGCTGTCGGCGCTGTGGAAAAACTTTTTTCCGCGTTCCCGCGGTTACCCGTTGTCCGGCGTGTCGCCGCCGGCGGCGAAAAAATCGGGCTTCCTGTACAGGAACGCGCCGAGGATCAGGCCCAGAAAACCGCCCTTGATCACGTAGTTGACCACCGAGCCGAAGATCAGCATGAACGGGTTGGAGAGCATGCTCTCCATCGTGCCGCGCATCTCCTCCATCCGGCCCTCGAACGGCGTGCCGCGGTACATGGCCAGTGCGGTGTCGATTTGCCCGGCGTTGAGGGCGTCGTAGTAGTCGCGGGCGATGAAGTTGGTCATCAGGAACTCACCGACCCCGGCGACGATGCCCGCGAACATCATCGTGGCGAAGATGAAACCCACCGCCCGGCCGTAGGGCCAGCCTTCGGGCCCCACCAGCGCTGCGCTGCGCCGTCCCGACATCCATATCACGGCGGCGATGAGCGCGAACCGCAGTAACTCGGGCCAGTTCCACGACGAACCGGGAGCGAATCCGAACACCCACGCGACGACGCTGACAGCCAGCAGTCCGCAGCCGCAGATCATTCCCTGGTTCGAGGCGTTCCGCCAGAATTGTTTTTTAGTCATGGCTTATCCTGTATTGGTTTGCTATTCATTTCAGTTCGCCGAGCCCCTCGCGGAGTATCTCGACCACGTTGTCGGTCAGGCCTACCACCGTGGTGGGGGTCGTCGCCCCGATGCCGCCGTCGATCACCATGTCCACCACGCGGCCGTAGCGCTCGTGGATCAATTCCGGATCGGTGGTGTACTCCGTGAACTCGTCGTCGTCCTTCACCGAGGTGGTGAGCATCGGGCATCCAAGTTCCTCGACAAGCGCGCGGGCGATGGTGTTGGCCGGGACGCGCACGCCTATGCTTCGCCGCCTGGCCAGCGCCTTCTCCGGCACCCGCGACAGCGGCGCGAGCAGGAACGTGAACGGCCCCGGAAGGTTGTGTTTCAACACTCGGAACTGCGGGTTGTCGACCCGCGCGAAGTCGGCCACGCGGGCCAGCGAGTCGAACACCAGAGTGAACACGCTCGCGTCCTTCCCCTTGATCGCCCTCATGCGTTCGATCGCCTTGGGGTTGCGCAGCGAGCAGCCGAAAGCGTAGACGCTGTCGGTCGGGTATACTATCACCCCGTCGGCCCTGAGCACCTCGGCCGCGTGGGCGATCTGCTTGGGGTTGGGGTTGTCGGGCCAGATCTTTACCTGCATATCGTCGTCACCTGCATAAAAATTCGATTCGGTCGCGTAAGCCCTTCACGCACACGGGACAGAAACCGGTCGCCCGGCTGAGACTGTTCATCATGCAATCGGGCCACGGACGGTAGACACCCTTTTCGAGATAGCCTCCGCCCTCGTAAACACCCATGCGGTCGGCCCTGTCGGGCGAGAGGGGTGTGGGAACGGGAGTCCCGGCGGGCAGCATGCGGCTCCACGCCTTGCTCTCGAAGTCGACCAGCGTGGTGAGGTTCACCTCCCACGGCTCGCGGTCGGGCGGATACATCGACAGCTCGTCGTACGACACCCCGCCCACGTATTCGTCGCCCAGTCCCGCCAGCAGGTGGCCGAACTCGTGGACGTAGACCTCCCGGCGGCTCGGCGCCGACGGGCCCGCCGACGAGATGGCGTAGAAGTTGTATATCCCGCCGCCGCCGTACTTGTCGGTGTTGCTCAGTATGTAGATCAGTTCGTAAGGGATGTGGCCCGCCTGGTCTCTGAGGTTGTGCATGTCTTCGGTCATCTGGTAGCGTTCGCTGTCGAATGTCCAGAAACTCGCCCCCGCGCTCGTGTTGCGCCACTCCCCGGCGCCGGGCAGCGTCACTCCGCTGTCGTGGGACGGCACCCACACGGCGCGGATGTTGAACCGGTCGCGCAACTCGCGGAAGGGCTCGAACGAGAAGATCGCCTCGGCGAAATCGCGGGCGGCCGCCTCGAACTTCCCACGCTCATGTTCCGTGTAGCCCTCGGGCAGCACCGCTATGTCGAGCGCGTGGGCAGGGTCGCCGCTGTTCACCTCCACGTCGAAGGCGTCATAACGCGAAGGATATTTCGCAATGAAGTAGCTGCGCGGCGAGATCGCCTGCTCGAAACGTTTCACCCACTCGCCCGCCCTGTCGCGCGACCACAGCTCGATGCGCACGTCTGCTTTCGGCATAGGAAATACCACCGACTCGGGCATGCTCTTGCGTACCGTTTTCGCCTCGGCAGTGTAGCTCCACTCGTCCCACAACGTGCAGTAGCCCCGTGAGT
Source organism: Alistipes sp. (assembly GCA_031285485.1). Taxonomy (GTDB): domain Bacteria; phylum Bacteroidota; class Bacteroidia; order Bacteroidales; family Rikenellaceae; genus UBA940. The sequence continues at coordinate 10,982 of JAITWC010000080.1, read as the reverse complement.
AGATCAGACGGCCCGTGGCGGCGTCCAAAATTCGGAACCGCTGGTTGCCGTAATCGTTCCCGTCGACGAGCGACACCCTCGACCCCGCCCACCACGGCTCCTCGTGCAGGTCGGCGAAGTAGAACTCCTCGCTCTGCGCGTCGCCCGCGTGGTGGTAGTCGAAACGCATGGTGCGCGGCTCGAACCACTCGTCGAAAACGGGTTGGGTATGAGCCGTGGCCCCTAACGGCGCTAACGCCAGGAGTATTGCCAATAGCTTTCTCATCGAAGGTTCTTACCTATAAGTGTTATGAACTCCTCGCGGGTGCGGTGCTGCGACAGGAATACCCCCGTGAAAGCCGAAGTCGTTGTCACCGAGTTTTGTTTTTGCACCCCGCGCATCTGCATGCAGGTGTGGCCCGCCTCGATCACCACCGCCACGCCCATCGGATTGAGTACATCCTGAATGCAGTCGCGGATTTGCACAGTGAGCCTCTCCTGCACCTGCAACCGGCGGGCGAAACACTCCACCACGCGCGCGATCTTCGACAGTCCCGTGATGTAGCCGTCGGGGATGTAGGCGACATGGGCCTTGCCGATGAAGGGCAGCATGTGGTGTTCGCACAGCGAGTATATCTCGATGTCCTTTACCAGCACCATCTGTTTGTATTCCTCGCGGAACATGGCGCTGGTTAGTATCTCGCGCGGGTCTTCGTTGTAGCCTTTGGTCATGAAGGCCATCGCCTTTGCCACCCTTTCGGGGGTTTTTGCAAGGCCCTCGCGGTCGGGTTCCTCACCCAGCAGCGTAAGTATCTCACGGTAATGCCCGGCCATCTTCTCGATCACGGCCCGGTCGTACGTCTCCTCTCTTTGATACAGATCGCTCATAACGATGCAAAGATAGGTATTTTTTAGATTATCCGCTGTGCTTTTGTCCGTTCGGTCAGGGTGAGGGTTCCGAGGTCGAGGCCGGTTAGGTGGACAAGACCGGGCGCGTGGCCGGGCGCGATGATGTCGGCCGCGACCCAGCCGAGCAGTTCTACGAGCGGGACGCCCGTCAGCAGACGCATCTCCTCCACCATCGACAGCGCGGTGTTCGAGGCGAGCGAGTCGGTGCCAACCGCGATCCGCAATCCGTTGCGCCGCAGCAGGTCGACCGGCGGCTGCAGCCCCGAGATGTAGCGGTTCGAGCCGGGACACACGACCCACGTTACGTGTGCCTTGAAGTGACCCATCACGATGTCGATGTCGCGCTGCGTCACGCAACAGTTGTGAACAAGCATCACAGGACGGTCTGCCGGGATCTGGGCCACGAGCCTCTCGGCAGGGCCACCGTAATCGAGGAAGTCGGGGGCGAGGCCCTGTTCCACGTACCAATCCCACAGCGGGCCGCGGCGGTGGAAAAGGTCGATCTCCTGCTCGCTTTCGAGAAAATGAATGGATAATGGAGAACTGATAATGGATAATTGGGTCGACGCGGCGAAAGCATCGCGGTTGAGCGAATATGTCGAGTGGGGCGTAACCTCGGCCTCAAGACTCAGACCCAAAGCGTTGTCGCGCAGGGCAAAGGCGCGGGCGGGATCGGCGCCAAGGCCGAACAATTCGCAGAAGTTGCGGTATCTGATCCGGCTGCGGGTTTTCAGATCGAAGGTCGAGTTGCCGTTGCAAATATCCGCGACAACGGAGACTCCTTCCGCCCACATCTTCGCGTCCCAAAAGGCGTCCGCAGCCCTCCTGTCTTCTTCCGTGGAGGCAGCCCGCGCCGCTCGCATTCCCTGTATGAAAGCGGCAAACCTACCTCCCGGAGCGATAGCCCCGCGAAGATGCGAAAGTTCCAAATGACAATGAGCATTGAAGAATCCCGGAACGATAACCCCCGGAAAAAATTCCACCCCCGCCTCCCGGTCGAGATGCGACGGCTCGCTCACGTCCAACACCAACCCGTTGTCGGAGAGAGACACGACCCTACTGGCCTCGAGTCCGCGCGGAGTCGATAAGAGGTGCGACGAGATGCGTCTCATGATTTTCGGACATTCGAGAGTTCATACGCTCCGTCAGCGAGTCGAGCAACCAGCCGCCTCCCTTGCCTCCCCTCCGGTCATACAGTCTGCGTGACAATTGCCGCACCGCCTCGTCGTCGGGCAGATAGTGTATAACGGTGAGCGAATCGACGGTCATGTGCGGTGTGGTCATATCGTCGGGGTATCCGCCAAGCGAAATCGCCAACAGCTGGTGGGCGTCGGTGACGGTGAAGTTCGTCTCCCCCCGCGTACGTTGTTGGTGTTCGAGCCTTTGCCCGAAGGTGTTCGTCCTTCGCCCGGCGGTGTCCACGAGCCAAATGTCGCTACGCAGCGATAGGTTGCGGTCGAGCGAATCGACCGCATAGCTCCACGACAAGCGGTAGCTGCCGGGTTTCACATTGCCGATCGTCACCCTCAGCCGGCTGGTGTCAGCCGTGCGCCGCACCGCGATCTGTGGCCTATAATACACCGTGTCGGCGGTTCTGAGGCGGGCAATCAGCGCTATCGTGTCACGCAACTCTATCTTCCGGCGATAGAAATTTCCTTCCTGATGCAACATCTCGACGGCCACGTCCAACACGTCGGTAGACAGGCGAGCGCTCTTGCGTTTGGCATAGTTGCCTATCGTGTACTGCACATCCACGCTCGTGTAACCGTAACTTGCCAGCACCGGTTCATAGATATTGAGCGAGTCGACGTTGAGCCCCGACTGGTTGGCGTAGCCGTTCACCAAATAGATGTCGTGGAAAATGCGTGCCAACTCGCGGTCGGGGATGATCTTCGGCCCTCCGCAACCCGCCAGCAGCAACACCGCCGCAACGACTATTTTTCTCGCCACTCTCATTTATTCCGATCTGACCGTCATTCTGACGGTAAAGATAGTGATTATCCAGCAAACGGCAACGAAGGCGGCCACTATGGCCCCGATGTCGCCCCAGCGCACCAACACCGGATAGTTCTCCACGAGGAACGTCGCACCCGGCATGGGGATTACCCCGAACAACTGCTGCACCGTGCACACGGCCAACCCCAGTGTCAATCCTCCCGAGGCGCCTATTGTCCCGATCATCATCCCTTGCCTGACGAAAATCCCGCGTACCGTGGAGGCCCTCGCGCCTAACGCGCGCAGCGTAGCTGTGCCGTCGCGTTTATCTATGATCAGCATGATGAGCGAACCCACTATCGAGAACGACGCAATGATAAGCACCGCCAAACCGATCGCGAAGATGCCCCACTTCTCAAGCCGCATTATGCGGTACATCACCTCGTTGCGTTCGTAGCGCGTGAGAACCCTGAATCCGTCGCCCGCAACGGCCTGCACCGCATCCTTCACTCGTTTTTCGTGAGCGCCGGGGACGAAACGTATCGCCAGGTTCGACGCCATGCCGGCGTATTCAAACAGTTCGCGCGCCCTCTCGATCGGCATCAGCACATATTCACCGTCGGTCTCGGCATCGAGTACGAACACCCCACCGACCGGCACCTCAATCGATCCTGCCACCGTCATCGGCAGCAACGACGACCACGCGCCCCGTCTCGGAACTATGAAACGCATCGGCTCGGTGAGGTTCATGCTCACCCCCATATCGTAAGCTATGCCCTGTCCAGGCACCACCCCCGAGCCGTTCCAACTTCCCGCCCACATCATCCGCTCGATCGGTACCACGCGCGGAAAGAGGCTGTCCACCCCCCGCACCTTTGCTGTTACCTGTCGGCCGCGGTACTCTATCATTGCGCTCTCCTCAAGCATCAACGAGCTGGCATCAACTCCTTCAAGCCGTTCTATGGCGGCGCGGTCGAGCCTCGCCGGATCGAACACCTTCCCTTCGGCGGGCTGCACGGTGAGGTCGGGGTCGAAGTCGTGGTACATCTTGCGGATCAGGTCGTCGAACCCACTGAACACTCCCATCAAGATCACCATCGCCGCCACGGGAATCCCCACTGCCACCATGCTCACCCTCGATATGATGTTTATCACCGAGTGCGACTTGGGCGAAAAGAGGAATCGCCGCGCGATGAGATACGAAACTCGCATCTATTTATTAAGCAGATTGTCTATCTTTTCGACATACTCGAAACTGTCGTCAAGCGCGAAAGTCAGCTCAGGCACGACCCTCATCTGGTTACGCACTTTCGCGCCAAGAACCTTGCGGATCCGCCAGTTGTTAGCCTCCAGCGACGCCATAATGACGCCGTGCCACTCGAACGGAAAGACGCTCACCCACACGCGGGCGTATTCCAGATCGGGGCTCATCCTCACCTCGGTCACCGTAACCATCGCCCCCCGCACCAGATTGGCCAATTCGCGGCCTAACATCTCGCCGAGGTCTTTCTGTATCTGTCGCGCTATCTTTTGCTGTCTTGTGTTCTCCTTTTCCATCGTCTTACATAGTTGCTCTTATGTTGGTGAAGCTGTCATCGTCATCGGGGGCAGGTCGGTGTTTCCGCAGCGGAGGAGCGAGTAGCCCCCCCTTGCCGAGGCGGAAGGTCACACCCACCGAGATGTAGATATTGTCCAGTTCGCTACGCAAAACCTTACCGTTGCGGTACAATGTGTCATCGTGGAACATAAATTTTGACGAGGTGCGCAGAATGTCACCCATGCCGTAGTAATATCTTCCCTCGGCGAACATTTCCCAACGGTTAACCAACAGACTCAACCCTGCGCCCCCGATCCAACCGTAGCCCCAACGCACGTCGCGCGCAGTCTGCATGGTTTGGGAAATAGTGGTACTTTCGGGTGTATGCGTCTTAGTCTCGTTGTTCCACTTATAATGGGTGGAGGTGAGTTTTTCGCCCAGCCCGGTGTTGTAGCTGAACGTCACCCCGAGGCCCACGAAGAATCTCACCCGGCGGTTTATCATGTAGAGGTGGGGCTGCCACATGACGGGCAACGTGATGGAATTCACTGTGCGCATCGTCTCGTAGTAGTCGCCTGTGCCGGTGAGCACTCCGGTACCATAGAACAGGCGGTAGCCCCTCTGCTGAAATTCCAGTTCGGCCGACACTCCGCCCACCACTTGTTGCGGCGAGAAGTATTTCCACACAAATCCGGCGGTCGACTTGCCCAACATCATGCTACTCTTGTCGTACGCGGGATAGAATCTCCCGTGAGCCGCACCGTACCCCCCCCTGATTCCGACATAATGCTGTCCTGAGGCGGACAACACCCCCAGAAGCATCAACACCACGCAAACCGCCTTTTTAATCATTGTGCTATCGAACCGATTTGTTGTCTCGCGCCGCCCAGCGCGCCGCCTATACCCATTCCGCCGCCCTGTTGCTGGCCCTGTGTTCCCTGCCGACGTTGTTCGGCGTCGCGCGCGGCCTTCTCTTCGAGGAATTTCGACACGCGTGCGTCCTCGGCCCTTTGCAGGTCGCGCTGTATTTTGTCTATCGTCACCGGAGCGAATATCGTCTCCATGTCGAGGATTATGTCGGTCTGCCAATTCTTTTTCACCGCCACAACCGGATCACCGGTCTCCCCGGTGTAGAACTCCGTCCGTTCGGGCTGCCGCCGCTCCACCAGCGAGCCGCTGTCCCACCGACCGTTAGCGTTACCGTCCTCAGTGACGCGGATGCTCACATCGCCCTCGGGAATGTAGGGGAATGTGTATTCGCCCGTCGCAGCGTCCTTCACCTCGCGGAATATGGTTTTTCCGCCGGGATCTGTCACCTGCACAATGTATCTCGCCTCGGGGGTTTTCCCGTTGATCTTCAGTGTGAGGGTTGCGAAGTCCTCTTTCGGCATAATCTTGAAGTTGGCCCCCAGAGAGTCGTTCCTCTCACCGGCCACGTTGGTGAAGACACCCTTGCCTATGGTGAGCCGGTAGTTTTTCGTCTCGTCCCATCCGGCGCGGATCACCCATCGGCGGATATTCATCGTGTCGCGCTCCAGCGTGAACGGCACTGGCGCGGGGGCACCCAGATCGGGTTGCGTGGTGAGCGAGATGTGCGCACTGTCGATCGACGCCAGCGGCAACGTGAATTCTATGGGTATGCTCTTAAGCGGGTCGACCTGCCCTCCGGCATCGACCTTGAAGCCGAACGGGTTGGGTTTTTCGGGTGGCGTGTACTCCTCGCCCCTCTCTTCGGCACGGGCTCGCTCCCTCTCCTCGCGTTCTCTTTCCCGAGCCTCCTCGCGCGATTCTGCTTGTCTCCATACCAATCGGATCGCCTGCGAGGAGGGAACTATGTTGCCCAGCGAGTCGGACTTGTGGTAGGCGATCCTTCCGCGTAGCGTGTCAGGCATAGACTCCGGCGGCACGTCGAACCACAGCGAGATAGTATCGCGCCCGGCGGTCATGTATTCGCGTATCACGCGGTCGTCGTCGATCCCCTCGAACGACAGTGTGTCGATCCGGGGCCGGGGCGCGGCGAAACGCAGCACCACCTGATGGCGGCCCGGACGCTCGTTCGTGTTGAGGTTTTGCCGCCTCATCGGTTCCTCGGCGAATATGCGGATATATGTCTGCGGATCGGCAGTGGTGTACTTTCGATACTCGTCGCGCCACACCGAGGTGGTGCCCAGCCGCACCGGGTGGATCACGCTGTCGATGAATCCTACCTTGTCGGTTCCTGGGTCGTAACGCTGGTTGTTGTTGTTATCCTGAATGGCGTAGACCCTGTAATACATCTCACGCAGGTTTTGCGCCACAAATATGCCGTTGTTCTGAGTCCTGCCCACCACTACGGGGTGCTGTTTGAACAGTAGCGAGTCGTAGTCGGGAATGGTGTCGAGCGCGGCGTCGAAGAAGTAGAGGAAAGCCCTCGACACACTGTCTCCACGCATCGCGTCGGCCACATATCCCGTGGCCAACAGAGAGTCTATCGCCGAGCCGGTCGAGAAGACGTAACTGTGGTCATACAGCGGGTTGCCCTCGTTGTTGTCGACAATGGCACTGCCCAGGTTGAGGCTGTAAGTCTGGTTTGCCGCAAGGGTGTCTTTAATGTCGATCCTGATGCCGCGGCCTCGAATCGTTACAGTGGGCCTGGTCTTCATCAGCGGTGAGGTGAAGAACTCCTTTTGCAGGTCTTTGATCTGAACGTACTCGTCGTACTCGATGAAGATTCGGCGGGGCATGGTGTCGGCGTTGCGCTGACCCCACACCGGGGTCATGGCCCTCACCACAGGCGGTAGCGAATCCTTCACCCCCCCCTGCGGCGCGACCTGGTTGGCGCAACGCACAAACGCCACCGTACTCACGACGGCCGCCACGAGAACTATATGTTTCATCTTACTTCTCACCGTCCTCGCTGTTCTCTTCCTGCGGAGTGTTTTCACTCTCCGATCTCAACACCGTCCAATCGCCGTCCCTGTACGGAAACTGTTCCGGCCTGTAATATGTGCGGAAAGTCACCGGCACGAGCACACTCTCAAGCGGCACACGGAACTCGAACGTCCTCCAAGCGTAGAGCTTGTTCACCGGGTCGATGGCCACCAGCAACACTGGCGACGAGGTGAGTGGAATGTGTACGTAACCCTTCTCACCGCTTTGGGTGCCCGACAGTCCGAACGACCAAACCTCGCCCGTGTCGCGGTGGCGCACAACCCCTGCCTCGGCGTCGGTATACGACTCCGGGCGCCATTTGTGATCCAGATGCTCCTTCTTGTTGATGTACCAAACGTAGACTCTCGCCATGTATGCCGGTGTGAGCGGATCGCTTCCCTCCGACACCATCACCCGTGGCTGCACCACGAGTTCGCACTCCACCGGGTACTTCGTGCATCCCGCCAACGCCACCAGCGCGGCCACGATAAATATTGCACTCCGTTTTTTCAACTTTTTTCTCTTAACTCGGCTATGGTTCGTCCCAACACCGGATGCACCTTGTCGCCCGCCACTTCTCCAAGCGGTTCGAGCACGAAGTCGCGTTCGTGCAACAGCGGGTGGGGTATGACCAAATCTTCCTCGGCAATGATCTCGTTGTCGTAGAAAAGAATGTCCACATCTATCACTCTCGACGAGTATGACTGTCCGGTGTGCGCTTTCTCAGCGGTCTCGGCGGCGCGGTCGCGTCCCAAAGCCGCCTCTATGGCGTGGACTTTTTGCAACACCTCGCGCGGCGACAGTTCGGTGTCGCAGATTAGCACTTGGTTCGAGAAGTGGGTCCCCGACTCGAAACCCCACGGAGCGCTCTTGTAGCGGTGCGAGCAACGCATCACCGGCCCGATCTCGGCGTTAATCATCTCCTGCGCCCGGTGCAGCAGAGGTTTCATCTCTCCGAGATTGCCCCCCGTAATCAAAATTACCCGTGCCATATCCCTGCTTTTATGTTTAGTTCTTCGTTATCAACTTGCTAACCGCCAGCGCGAAGTGCGTGAACACTATCGTCGCACTTGCGTTCTGCCGCATCTGCCCCAGCGCGCTCTCCATCTCCTCCACGAGTTTCTCCACGTTGTGGGCCCCGATGAAGGGTGCGAACTTGCGGCAGAAATCCAATTCGGCGCCCCAAAGATAGGCAATATCTTCCAATCCGGCGTTAATCATCAGCGAGGAGCGCAACAGACGTATGAAATTTTCGAGCATCCGCTTCTGTCTTTCGCGTCCTAGCGAGGCCACGCGTTCCGCCCATTTCATCAACTCAAGGTGCTTGTCGTTGTAGCTAAGGCGCATCAACTCGACGAATGCCTCGAACTCTTCACTCGCTTCGGCAGTGTCTGCGCCGCGCAGCTGACGCCTCACTTCGAACTCTCCGCCGGGCACCACAGTCTCCTGCACCCGCGACAGGATAGTGGCGGGCAACAGACCCGGCCGGGCACTCACCAACAGGAACAGCGTTCCGGCCCAAGGCTCCTCCAGTATTTTCAGCAGGGTGTTGGCGGCCTCGGTGTTCATTTTTTCAGGTAGCCACATCAACACGCACTTGTAGCCCCCCTCGAAACTTTTGAATCCCAACTTGTGGATCACCTCGTCGGCCTCCTTCTTTGAAATCAGTCCCTGAAGGTTTTCGAGGCCGAGGGCGTCGTACCACATCTGCTCGTCGAAGTAACCTCCCGTTTCGGCCACCATCCGCCGCCACTCGGGCAGGAAAGTGTCGCTTGTTATCGTCTCTCCGCTCTTTTTGCCCTGTTTGTTGACCGGCATCACGAAGTGGATGTCGGGGTGGGCGAGGCTTGCTATTTTTTTGCACGACGGGCACACTCCGCACGAGTCACCCTTTTTGCGGTCGGGGCAGTTGAGGTATTGAATATAGGCCAGCGCCAACGGCAACGTTCCGCTTCCCGCCTCACCGGTAAACATCTGCGCATGGCTCACACGCCCAGTGTCGATCGTTCGCACCAGCCGTCGCTTTATCTCCTCCTGACCCTTTATGTCGCTGAATCTCATCGTCCTGTACTGCCGAATCCTCCGGCACCGCGTTCCGTTTCGGAAAGAGTGTCCACAACCTCCCACTCCACCTTTTCGTGGCGGGCTACGACGTATTGTGCGATCCGCTCGCCTGGCTTTATCGCGAACGGCTCGTTGGACAGGTTCACGAGGATCGCCTTCAGTTCACCGCGATAGTCGGCGTCCACGGTTCCCGGAGTGTTCAACACCGTGATGCCGTGCCTGATGGCCAGTCCACTGCGGGGCCGCACCTGCAACTCATATCCCGCCGGCAACTCGACATACAACCCCGTCGGGATCATCACCCGCTCCAGAGGCCCCAAAACGACACTCTCCTCGATATTGGCCCTCACATCCATTCCCGCCGCGAGGGGCGTTTCGTATTTCGGCAGTTCGTTCTTCGATCTGTTAACTACTTTGACTTTCAACATATCCTATTCCTTATTCTTGAAACCAATACAACACTCACAGCCACCATCGTCACCTCACAAGCTAAACGTGCCCAGGCCGCACCTTCGTATCCCAATCGCGGCACCAAAGCCAAATTTACCGCCACTGCCACCACCATGCCCGTGCCCGTGACGGCGATCGCCATCCACGTCCGCTCGGCCTGCTTGTACCAGAACGACAGGTTCAACACCACCCCTGCCAGGGCGTTGGCCGTCAAAAGTATGGGCAACAGGTGGCTTCCGTCTCGGAAATCCTCGCCCACGATCTGCACCACCAGAGGTTTGGCCACCATCACCACGGCAAGGATTGCCACCGCCACCGCGATGTAGAGTTTCATCGCCAACCCGCTCTGCCGGGCAAACTCCCCCCGCCCGAACTTCGCAAGAAAGAACGGTTCGGCGGCCAGGCGGTACATCTGCGTGAAGAGTATCATTATGACGGCAAGTTTCGTCGTCGCGCCGTAAATTCCCAGTGCACCCATCGCCTCGTCGGGCGGCAAAAGCCACTTCACCATCTGCCGGTCGATGAACTCGCCCGCCGTGCCCGCGATTCCGCTCACCAACAGCGGCAACGAGTAGACCATCACGCGTTTCAGTATCCCGAAATCACCGCGCCACTGCCCGCCATTTCTGAAATCCCATAACCCAGGCAGGAGCAGAAACAGCGACACCGCACTTGCCGCCAAATTTGCATGCAGAACCCACTGTGCCCCCGTGCGCCGCTGGACAGTGTAGAAAACCAGGCACAACGCAAGGTTCACCACTACCGACGCCAACCGTACACCCACATACCGCATCCGCCGCCGCTGTTCGCGAAGGCGCGCAAAAGGCATTGCCGTGATGACGTCGAGCGCAACGATGGAGGCTGTCAGCCATATCAGTTCGGGAGTGTCGCCATAGTCCAGGAGCGAGGCTATCGGTCTGTGGAACGCGAAGACAACTATCCAAAACAGCGCCGCGGCGCCGCCTGTCGCCCTCAGGAGAGTGACGAAAAGCCGGTTTTTCTCGCCCTCGCCCTCGGCCTTTCCTGCGAACCGGAAGTATCCACTCTCAAGGCCCATGGTGAGCAGCACCAACGCGAAAGGAATGAGCGAATAGAGATCGGTGACGACCCCGTACTCGACATCGGTCATAACGCGGGTCAGGTACGGCACCATCAGATAGTTGAGCATCCGGGTAACGATGGTGCTCAGTCCGTAGAT
>JAITWC010000018.1 GCA_031285485.1 Alistipes sp. | reverse complement strand
CTGGCCGACGACAAGATCCTGGTCAACATCGAGAAATACGGCAACACGGCCGGAACGTCCATTCCGCTCGTGATGTGGGATTTCAGGGGCCGGTTCAACCGCGGCGACAACCTCATCATCTCCGCCTTCGGCGCCGGCTTCACCTGGGGAGCGATGTACTACAAGTGGGGCATCTGACGCCCGCCGGTTTGGCCGCCGCGCGTTCCGTTCAGGGGCGCGCGGCGGTGCGTTTGGGGGTTGCGACTCCTGTCGCAGCCGGCAGCGAACCCCCGGAGCGACTTGCGACAACCGTCGCAACCTCCAACGAACCCTCGGCGCGACTTGCGACAACCGTCGCAACCACCAACGAACCCTCGGCGCGACTTGCGACAACAGTCGCAACAGCCAACGAACCCTCGGTGCGACTTGCGACAACAGTCGCAACCGCCAACGACACCTCGGTGCGACTTGCGACAACAGTCGCAACAACCCATAACTCATAACTCCTAACTCATAACCCGAAAAAGCCATGCAAACGGACAGGGCGGGCCTCGAAACCTCGAAGCCCGCCCTGTACATATCCGGCCGCGGCCGGCGCACGCCGCACGTCGGCGGGCGTCAACCCACCGCACCCGTCGCCTCACTCTCGGTGACCCGGCCGCGGCTCAGCGCGCGCCACACATACCAGACGTAGGCCAGCACGAAAGGTACCGCCAGCGAGACGACGCTCATGGTCGTGAGGGTGAACAGGCTCGACGACGAGTTGGCCAGCGTCAGCGAGCTCTGGGCGTCGACCAGCGAGGGGTAGTAGGCCGTGTCGTTCCACCCGGCGAGCAGCAGCAGCGCCGTAACCGTGGCGACGGTACCCGCTCCCGAGAACCAGATCGCGCGCCGAGAGGCTTTGCTGATGCCAATCCAGATGCCCCACAGCACCGACAACACTCCGGCAAGGAACACCACAGCCACGGCGGGCATCTGAACCAGGTTGTGAAGGTACTTGTAGGGTTCGGGCGAGACGACGCCCGTCGCGGGATCGACCGCCATGCCCGTCGAGAACAGCAAACTAACCGCGAAGACGAGGAAGAACACGAGGAACGCCGCCGAATTCCACAGCAGACGCCTGTGAGAGCGTTCGACGATCGCCTTGTCGTCGATGTCGTTGATGAAGTATTGCAGCCCCAGCACCCTCGACAGAAACAGAACCGCCAATCCCAACGCGAGATTGCGGTAATCGGCCAGCGCGTCGAGCCCGTGCCACGGGGTGGCCCACTCGGAGATGGTGTTGAAGTCCCCGACAACGTTGAGGTTCATCCGCCCGACGGTGAACGGGGCGCCGGTGAAGAGCGTCGCCACAGCCGTGCCCAAAAGAAGCGGACCGAGGATGCCGTTGATCTGCAAAAAGGCGCCGAACGTACGCTCGCCGAGGAAATTGTTCGGCTTGTCGCGAAATTCGTAGCCCACCGCCTGAATGACGAACACGAAAAGTATCAGCATCCACACGTAGAACGCACCGCCGAAGCTGGTGCTGTAAAACAGCGGGAACGAAGCGAAGAACGCTCCCCCGAACGTAACCAGCGTGGTGAACGTCAGTCCCCACTTGCGCCCCAGCGAATAGCCGAGGGTGGTGCGCTGCGCGGGTGTGCGCCCGATCGTGTAGAGCATCCCCTGCCCCCCCTGCACGAAGAGCAGAAAGACCAGTATGCCACCCAACAGGCTCAGGATCGCCCACCAGTAGTGTTGAAAGAATGTGTAGTCCATAGTTTCGATGTATTATTCTCCCGGCCCGATCTTGATCTGGCGGGTGAGGATTTTCAAATCGGCGATCAGAAGCGCGGTGAAAAGCGCCAGAAATATGCAGAACGTCACCATGACCGAGGACGAGGGAACCTTCGTCACGGCCGCAACGGTGGGCATCAGGTCTTGAATGGCCCACGGCTGGCGCCCCATTTCCGTGACGAGCCAGCCGCAGACGGTCGACAGGTAGGCCAGCGGGATCATCCACACCATCGCCCTCAGCAGCCAGCGCCGTTTCTCCACGGCGCCCTTGAGCGACAGCCACAGCGTCGCGGCGAAGAGCAGCACGAACAGGCACCCCAGGCCCACCATCACGCGGAAGCTCCAATACACGAGCGGCACGTTGGGCACGACGTCCGCGGGCGCGGAGATGTAGCCGTAGCCGAAGTAGCGGAAGTATTCGTCGATAAAGGCCGCGCCTTCGGACGTCGACGGATCGAATTTCGCGTTCAGGGCCGCCAGTGCCGCGGCGTCGCCCGCCTGCATTGCCTGCTGATAGGCGGCAAGCTCGCCGATGGCCACCTTTCCGCGCTCGATCTTCTCGGCGACAGGCAGCAGCCCGTGCTCGGGATTGCCGTTCACGATGTCGCGGATGCCCGGCACCCAAGCGTTCACGTCGCCGAAACTCATCCACGACAGCAGGCCCGGGACGGCGAGTTCAAAGCGGTAGGCGTCGTCGCCCGTCATCCTTTCGGCCTCTGGTTTCAGCAGTCCGACCACCGAGAACTCCGCGCGCGCGCTCCCTTCGTACAGCCCCTCCATCGCGGCGAGCTTCATCGGTTGGGTGCGCGCCACGTTCATGCCCGACGAGTGGCCGGTGGTGAGGGCCAGCACCAGCGCCGCCGCTCCGAACACCGAGGCGAGGCGAATGCCGCGCAGGGCCATCTGCTGTTCGCGCCCCCGGAGCAGGTACCACGCGCTGACGCCGATCACCACGATCGCCCCCAGCACGAAGCCCGAGGTGACGGTGTGCGAAAACTTGTTCATGGCGGTCGGCGAGAACAGCACCTCCCAGAACGAGATCATCTCGTTTCGCGCCGTGGCGGGGTTGAACGCCGTGCCGACGGGATTCTGCATCCACGAGTTGGCCACGAGGATCCACAGGGCGGAGAGGTTGGCCCCGATGGCCACCATCCACGTCGAGGTGAGGTGGAATCGCCTGGAGACGCGGTTCCAGCCGAAGAACATCACGGCGAGGAACGTGGCCTCCATGAAGAACGCGACGATCCCCTCGATGGCGAGCGGCGCGCCGAAGATGTCGCCCACGAAGTGGGAGTAGTTCGACCAGTTGGTCCCGAACTCGAATTCGAGGATCAGCCCCGTCGCCACGCCGGCGGCGAAGTTGATCCCGAACAGTCGCATCCAGAATTTGGTCATCCGTCGCCACGATTCGTCGCCCGTGCGCACATAGATCGTCTCCATGATCGCGCAGAGGGGGCCGAGGCCGAGGGTCAACGGAACGAACAGCCAGTGGTAGATGGCCGTCATGGCAAACTGGGCTCTTGACCAGTCCACCACATTCAAAAGATCCGCAGCGGTTGAAAGCATAATGGTTTCCGGTTATTTAAGGGTTGTGGTTGCGTTCGATGAGTTGCCGTCGTACATGCTCCTCGCGGCCACCTTCGTCGTCATCGTACTGGCGCAGGTGGCCCGGAAAGAAGAAGACCTTGAGGATGGCGAACATGATGAAAAGCTTGACGAGGATGAGTATCCACAAGGTTCGCCCGACGGTCATAGACCGGAATCCGTCGCGGTAGAAGGCCCAGATCCGCGCGAGTGTGGTGTCGGGAGACATGGTTTCAGCGTTATCCGACAGTAAAGGTATGCAAAACAAACCGAACCGCGTCACCCGTTTCGCCTGATGATAAAACTTCGCGTGATTTTGACATCAAAATGTTTTTAGGCCCCTCCCGCGCGGACTGTTTCCTGTCTCTCCGCAAAGTGAATGAGCAAAAT
>JAITWC010000111.1 GCA_031285485.1 Alistipes sp. | reverse complement strand
ACCACTTTTCCGAAAACCCGTCAACCGCAGGGCGCGCAACTACGCCGAGTTCTGGGAGTGTTGGAACGAAATCGAGTTGATGCTTGCGAGGCTCAACGCGGCACGAAGCGGAACCACATAAAAAAGCCCCCTGCCGCAATGGCAGAGAGCTCTACCTCAATATCCGTTCGTCAAAACAAGGCTACAATGAGATAGAAATTAGTTGATCCCCGAGAGCATGCACACCATCCATTATGCGCCGTTGCATATCGGGGCGAGGGTTACGCCACCCACGTGCATAATGGCTTAGTTGTTGCAGATTGATCCCCGTTATTTCGGAGAGCGCCCGACGTGAGATAATACCCTCCGTGTAATTAAGCAGGGCTTGAGCATTAAGGTGGAACTCAAGGGTATATTCTCCTTGAAATTCAACAGGAACCGCATCACCATCCTCCATCATGCCGGACAAGTGCAAACGCAACGAATTGGCAAATTCTCTTTTAAGCTCTTCCAGACCCTTCCCCGTTGCGACACAGCCCGGCACGAGGTCGCAATGCGCGCCGTAGTTCTTATCCCAACTTACAGATACATCTACCGTTACCATATTTTTACGTTTTTAGGAGGCGGCTATCGCCACC
Source organism: Alistipes sp. (assembly GCA_031285485.1). GTDB lineage: Bacteria > Bacteroidota > Bacteroidia > Bacteroidales > Rikenellaceae > UBA940. The sequence goes on along the minus strand of JAITWC010000111.1, from coordinate 3,823 downwards.
CCGCCTGTTTTGAAATACTGTTTAATAACTCTTGGCTCAGGGTGTCTCCCGGCTTTCCGTTCACCGTTACCCGTCCCTTTTTCGTAGGATGCTTGAATTGCCTGTGGCTACCGTCTTGCGCCACGAAGAACCATCCGTCCTTTTCGAGCATCTTCAAAATGTCCCTTACCTTGTACCGTTTCATTGTTCCCTGTATTTTGACACCACAAAGATATAATAACATATATCAATATCCAAATTTTCCAGCAACTATTTTTCGCAAAATCGCAAAAAACATCCACTTTGCCCGGCAACCGAAGATTTTAACCACGTTGTAACCAAGTTATTTGACACTATGTAAAACACCGCAAGAATGTTAATAAGAACCCGTTACGAAAAAAGTTTCGGCTCGCTTCGGGTAACGATTTAGAAACCGTCAGCCTGCGTTATTCTGCTTTCTGACGTTTTTATGGCAGTGGAAAAACAACACACCAACGCGCATATTGCACTGACTGTCAGCCAATCTGCCCAAATCCGCTTTCCCTGTATTGTTTTCGACCCGAAGAAGAACGACGAACAGCACCGCTGAACAAAAACACTTAATTCATTTACGCCCCGTTTTGCCGTTTTCTCAAGGTCTTTCCGTACCTTCGCCGCATGGTAAGTGTAATAGTTGCGGTGGCCGACGGCGGCGTGATCGGTTGCGGGGGTGCGATGCCGTGGCACATCTCCGAAGACCTGCGAATGTTCAAACGGGTGACGGGCGGACATCCGGTCGCGATGGGTCGGCGGACGTTCGAGTCGCTGAGGCAGCCTCTGCCGGGACGCACCAACGTGGTCGTCACCCGCAACCCGCGATGGAGCGCGCCAGGTGTGCTCTCTTCCGGCTCGTTGCAAGAGGCCGTGACGATGTTCCCGCCGGAGGAGGAGGTGTTCGTGATCGGCGGCGGCGAGATATACCGAGAGGCGATGCCGCTGGCCGACAGGTTCTATCTGACCCGCATCCACGCCGGGTACGACGGCGACACGTTCTTTCCCGCCTGGGACGCCGCCGACTGGAGCCTCGTCTCAAGCGAATACCACGAGCGTGGAGCCAACTACCCGAACCCCTTCGAATTCCAGATACTGGAGCGGAAATAGGTATTTATACCACTGCATAAGTGGGCGTACACCCGTACCTTTGCGGAATGGGAAAGTATTTCGACATGCTGATGGAGGACGTGCGGTTGCGCGAGGGGTTGAAGGCGTGCATGAACTGCGGCGTCTGCACCGGCGTGTGCCCCTCGGCCGAGTTCTATGACTACGATCCGCGAAAGATTGTCAACACGATCCAAACCAAAGACGACGCCGACATCGAGGCACTCATGCGCAGCGACACGCTGTGGTACTGCGGCGAGTGCATGTCGTGCCGCCCCCGTTGTCCGCGCGGCAACACTCCCGGGTATATCATTCAGGCGCTTCGCACGCTCTCGCAGAAGCTCGGCTTCTTTGTGGAGTCCGAAAAGGGGCGGCAGCAGATCGCCATCAAGCGCGTGATCGGGCACCACATTCTCGAAAAAGGCTACTGCATCACCCCGCGTCTCGTCAGCCCCGCGCTGCACCCCGAGCAGGGGCCGGTGTGGAAATGGGCCGTGGAGAACGACACCGATCTGTGGTCGCGCCTCTCGCCAAACTACATGCAGCCGGGAGCGGGGGCCATCCGCGACATCGACCGCGAGACCATAGCCGAGATCAACCGCATATTCGAGGTGAGCGGCGGCAAGGAGTTCTTCGAGCAGATAGAAGCCGCCAGCGACCGCAAAGCCCGCGAGATGGGCTACGCCGGCGGCGCCACCGACGAATACATGACGCACACATTCACCCACAACTCCAACAACCACCAGTAATGAGCCGGAACGCCGGCAGCGATTTATTTTTGTCATGAAGAGAACAAGCTGGAGAGATTATGAGAAGGAGATCGCGGACGATCACTATTATTACGCGAGGAGCTGCATTCGTCAGAATTTCTTTCCCGGAAGCGAGACGACGTTCCTGCGCATAATGCGTGAGGCTCTCGGCAAGGACATCTACGACGACCCGCGCCACACGTCGTGCACCGGCATAGGCTACCACTCCGACATAGTGCCGCTCGACACGACGATGGCCGTCGTTGCGCGTCAGTTCGCGCTCATGACCGAGGCGGGATACGAAAACATGGCCATCTCGTGCATCACCTCGTTCGGCCTCTACACCGAGATCCTCGAAACGTGGCACGAGTTCCCCGAGACCGAGGCGCGGGCGCGGGAGAACCTCTTCAAGGCGACCGGGCGCGAGTTTAAGAAACCGGCTAACATCGCCCACACCTCCGACCTCGTTTTCCACAACCGCGGGGTGATCGCGGCACAGGCGCAGCGCACGCTCGTCAACGTGCAGACGGGCGCACCGCTCGACGTGGTGGAGCACATCGGCTGCCACTACGCCAAGATATTCCCCAAGAGCGGCATCGGCGGCAGCGAGTTCCCCTACGTGCTGGCCGGAATGGTCGAGCAGTGGGGCGGCAGGGTGGTGGACTATCCCGAGCGGAGGCACTGCTGCGGGTTCGGTTTCCGCAACTACCTCGTGCAGGCCAACCGCGGGTTCTCGATCGCCAACTCGCGCAAAAAACTCGAATCCATGGCACCGTACCGCCCCGATTTTATGGTCGCGAATTGTCCGGGATGCGCGATGTTCCTCGACAAGTGGCAGTACGCCATCGCCGAGATGGAGAACGTGACCTACGGCGCCGACGGCCGCGGCATCCCCGTGCTGACATACGAGGAGATGGCGGGACTGGTGCTGGGCTACGACCCGTGGGATATGGGGATGCAGATGCACCAGGTGGACGTCGAACCGCTGCTCATCAGGATGGGCGTCGACTACGACCCCTCGGCCAGGTTCCTCGGCCGCGCCGGAAAGTTCATCGGCGCACCGCAGGCGGCGGCGGTGAACAGTTTTTCGGGGGAGAGGATATACGGGATAAAGAGTTGACGGAAAAAAGTTGTGACGCGACGCCGCAGGTTGCGGGACGACTTCCGGGACTTCGGACGGAGCGCCGCGGGTTGCGGGACGGTTTCCGAAACTTCGGACGGAGCGCCGCGGGGTCGCGGGACGGTTTCCGAAACTTCGGACGGAGCGCTGCGGGTTGCGGGACGACTTCCGGGACTTCGGACGGAGCGCCGCAGGTGGCAGGAGAGTTTCACAAAGCCGTGACGGTCGCAACGTCCGGCGATTGATAAAAGCATAAATGTATGGATGAGATGAACAGGATTGTGGTTATCGGCGGCGGAGTGGCCGGTATGCAGGCGGCACTGTCGCTCGCGGCGAACGGGCTGCGGCCCGTGATCGTGGAACGCGGCGGCGCCGTGGGGGGTAAACTCCGCGACTGGCACAAGCTCTTCCCCACGATGACCCCGGCCGCGGAAGTTCTCGAAGGAATGACCGCGCGGCTTGCCCGGGCGGGAGTCGAGGTGATGCTCAACACCGAAGTCGAGACCCTGAGTCCCGAAGGCGTAACGCTCGCGGGTGATAAAACCCTGCCCGCCGATGCGGTAATAATCGCTTCGGGCTTCGACGTGTTCGACGCGCGCCTCAAGGAGGAGTACGGCTACCACGTCTACGACAATGTATACACCACGGTCGACATCGAGCGGATGCTCAACCACGGAAAAGTGGCGCTGCGCGACGGGAGCGCACCGCGGCGCATAGCGTTCGTACACTGCGTCGGCTCGCGCGACGAAAAGGTTAACCAGCGCCACTGCTCGAAAGTGTGCTGCGTCACGGGCGTCAAACAGGCGATGGAGATGCGCGAATGGTTCCCCGAGGCCGA
>JAITWC010000121.1 GCA_031285485.1 Alistipes sp. | reverse complement strand
GCCCCCGGTTAATTTCTAACCGGAGTGTTCATTCAACTCTCCACATAGTCGGCCTCGATGCGCAGGTTCTCGATCACGAAGTCGCGCCTGTCGGGGGTGTTGGCGCCCATGTAGAAGGTCAGCATGTCGTGGATGGCGTCGTCGCGGGTCAGGCGCACCGTTTCGAGCCGCATCTCCTCGCCGATAAACTCGCGGAACTCGTCGGCCGAGATCTCGCCGAGGCCCTTGAACCGCGTTATCTCGGCCGCGGCGCCCAGCTTTTTTATCGCCCGCCGGCGCTCCTCCTCGCTGTAACAGTAGTGGGTCTCCTTTTTGTTGCGCACGCGGAACAGCGGCGTCTGCAACACGTACAAGTGCCCCTGACGGATCACCTCGGGGAAGAATTGCAGGAAAAACGTCATCATCAGCAGCCGGATGTGCATCCCGTCCACGTCGGCGTCCGTGGCGATTATCACCTTGTTGTAGCGCAGGTCGTCGATCGAGTCCTCGATGTTGAGCGCGGCCTGCAACAGGTTGAACTCCTCGTTCTCGTACACCACCTTCTTGGTCAGGCCGTAGGTGTTGAGCGGCTTGCCTCTTAACGAAAACACCGCCTGCGTGCGCACGTCGCGGCTCTTGGTGATGCTGCCGCTCGCCGAGTTGCCCTCGGTGATGAAGATCATCGTCTCCTCGGCCCGGGCGTCCTTGTCGCCGAGGTGGATTTTGCAGTCGCGCAGCTTCTTGTTGTTCAGGCTCACCTTTTTGGCCATCTCGCGCGCCTTTTTCTGCACGCCGCTGATGGCCTTGCGCTCCTTTTCGTTCTCCGCTATCTTCTTGCCGAGGATCTCCGCCGACTGCGGGTGCTTGTGCAGGTAGTTGTCGAACTGTTCCTTCACGAAGTCGAGCACGAACTGGCGGATCGTCGCCCCGCCCGGGGCCATGAGCCTGCTGCCCAACTTTATTTTGGTCTGGCTCTCGAACTCCGGCTCCTCCACGCTGATGGAGATCGCTCCCACGAGCGAGGTGCGGATGTCGGCCTGGTCGAAATCCTTTTTGTAAAACTCCTTGATGGTCTTGGCTATCGCCTCGCGGAACGCCGCCTGATGGGTGCCGCCCTGAGAGGTGTACTGCGAGTTGACGAACGAGAAGTAGCTCTCACCGTAGCCCGTGCCGTGCGTTATCACCACCTCGATGTCGGAGCCCTTGAGGTGGACCGGGCCGTAGAGCGGCTCCTCGCCGAGGTTCTCGTTCAGAAGATCGAGAAGGCCGTTCTTCGAGGAGTACTGCTCGCCGTTGAGTTTTATGGTGAGGCCGGTGTTGAGGTAGGTGTAGTTGCGGACGCGCTGCTCGACGTACTCCATATTGTATGAGTACTCGCCGAACACCTCGCTGTCCACCACGTAGCTGATGAGCGTGCCGTTCTTTTCGTTCACTCCGCTCTCCCACCGGTCGCTCGTCTCCACTCCGCGCTCGAAGGTGATGGTGCGCGCCTCGCCGCCGCGGATCGAGCGCGCCGTGAAACTGCTGCTGAGCATGTTCACCGCCTTCACCCCCACCCCGTTCAGCCCGACCGTCTTTTTGAACGCCTCGCTGCCGTACTTGCCGCTGGTGTTGATCTTGCTAACCGCGTCGCCCAGGCTGTTGAGCGGGATTCCGCGCCCGTAGTCCCTCACGGTTATCACGTTGCCGGGCGCGACGGTCAGCTCGATGCACTTGCCCGCGCCCATGATGAACTCGTCCACCGAGTTGTCCATCACCTCTTTTATGAGGGTGTAGATCCCGTCGTCGGGCTGCGAGCCGTCGCCCAGTTTGCCGATCCACATGCCGGGGCGCAGACGCATCTGCTCGCGCGTGGAGAGGGTCTTAATGTCTGCTTCCGTATATTTTACTTCACTCATATCATCTTTTGGTATGCGGCGATCATCCGGTCGCGCGTCTCTTCCATAATCTCTTTCGGGTCTCTTCGCGCCACCTCCTCGGCGCTGACGGGCGGCAACACCCGCACGCCGAAATCGTGCCGCCACGGGAGGCGGCCGCCCTTGCCTATCACCCGGCTGCCGCTCAGCACCACGGGCAGGATCCCCACCCCGGCCTCGTGGGCCAGCGTGAACGCCGACGGCTTGAACTTTCCGATTTCGCCCGTCGCCGAGCGCGTCCCCTCGGGAAAGATCGCCACGTTGACCCGTCGCCGCTGAAGCCACATCCTGCCGTCGTTCATCACCATCGTCACCGCCTTGCGCGGTTTGTCGCGCGGGATGAGTATGTCGCCGTGCAGCAGCAGGAACTGCCCGATGAATGGCATTTTGATGATCTCGCGCTTCGACACCCACCGGAAATTGAGCGGTACCCGGTAGAGCATCAGGATGTCGACCATCGAGCAGTGGTTGAGTACGATCACATACACCTTGTCGCGGTCGACGTTCTCCAGTCCCTCCACGCGCGTGTGCCACCCCGGCGCCAGAAAACACGCCCGGGCAATGCCGCGCGAAAGTTCATGCACCGCGCGGCGCGTGCCATCGAAAGGCACCGTGAACGGGTACACCAACAGCGTGGCAACCAAAAAGATGGTCACCAGCACGAGGATCAAAACAGAGTACACCACGGTAAACACGACCCGCAATTTTACTCATTTTCCGTCGAACACGCACACGCCCCGCCCGCTAAATTATTAACAATTAATTATCTTTGCGTCACAATGGTCTATGTGAAATAACCTTAATACCTTTACAATCATGGCAAAAGCATTCGTCTTTCCCGGACAGGGAGCACAATTTCCCGGCATGGGCAAGGATCTCTGCGAGGCGGTTCCCGCGGCGCGCGAAATGTTCGAACAAGCGAACGACATTCTCGGTTTCCGCATAACCGACATCATGTTCGGCGGCACCGCCGACGAACTCAAACAGACCGCCGTCACACAGCCCGCCGTGTTCATCCACTCGGTCGCCATGGCCCGGGCGCTCGGCCGGGCTTTCGCACCCGACATGGTGGCCGGCCACTCGCTCGGAGAGTTCTCGGCGTTGGTGGCGGCGGGCGCCCTGGGTTTCGAGGAGGGTCTCAAACTCGTGTCGATCCGCGCGCTGGCCATGCAGAAGGCGTGCGAGGCGACCCCCTCGACGATGGCGGCGGTGCTGGCGCTGGCCGACGAACGGGTCGAGGAGATCTGCGCGGCCACGCCCGGAGTGGTGGTCGCGGCAAACTACAACTGCCCCGGCCAGCTCGTCATTTCGGGAACCGTGGAGGCCGTCGACGAGGCGTGCGAGGCGATGAAAGCCGCCGGCGCCAAACGGGCGCTGAGGCTCGCCGTGGGCGGTGCGTTCCACTCGCCCCTGATGGAACCCGCGCGGGTGGAGCTTGCGGCGGGGATCGAGGCGGCGCCGTTCGCGAAACCCGTGTGCCCGGTGTACCAGAACGTGGACGCGCGGCCACACACCGATCCGGCGGAAATTCGCCGGAACCTCGTGGCACAACTCACCTCGCCCGTGCGCTGGACGCAGACCGTGCTGGGCATGGCGGCCGACGGCGCCACGGAATTCACCGAGCTCGGCCCGGGCAGCGTCCTTGCGGGGCTCGTGTCGAAAATCGTCCCGGGGGTGCAGGTCGCGTCGAAACAGAATTTGTGAGCCGCCACACCCCGGAACGCCGTTTCGGGAAGTTCCGCCGCCGGGTCGGAGGCCTCGGAAGTGGTTTCGGGAAGTTCCGCTGCCTGCTTCGAGGCGTCAAAAGTGGTTTCGGGAAGTTCCGCCACCCGCTTCGAGGGCTCGGAAGCGGTTTCGGGAAGTTCCGCTACCCGCTTCGAGGCCTCCGGCCCGGCGGCGGGAAGTTCCGAAAGCCGGCCGTAAGCCTTTATCCCGGGCAAGGGAGTGCGCGCCCCCGGGTGCGCCGCCTCCCGCCCGACCGCGGTAAACCACGGTCGATACCGGAAAACATCCGGCCCGTTTTCGCGCTAATTCGACAGGGGGTTGTTCGTTATTGAGATTTTTTAACTAAGTTTACACGCCCCGGCCGACACACGCAAACATAATCCCAATTATTGCCACAAAGATGATCTCCCTGAAAGAGTTTTTCAACAAACACGACGACGAACTGCGAAAGGGCGTCGTACACAAAAACAACGTTATCAAAAGGAGCATTGTCGCCCACATGGCGGTCAACGGCCCGTCCACCATAGCCGAACTCACCGCGGCGCTCAACATGAGCATCCCAACGATGACCAAACTGCTCGGCAGACTCGTGAACGACGGGCTTGCGTACGAGAGCGGCAAGGTCGAAACAACCGGCGGACGGCGGCCCATCATCTTTGACCTCACTTCGAGCGCCATCTACTTCGCCGGCGTCAACATCGGGCGCGACAACATACAGTTCGTCGTCACCGACATACAGAACAACATCACCGTCAACGGCGAAGAGACCGACTTCGTGCTCGTCGACACCGACGCCTGCCTGCGACACATCTGCGAATCCATCTCGAACTTCATCGACACCTGCGGCATCGAGCGCGACCGCATCCTCGGCCTCGGCGTCTGCATGGCGGGACGGGTCAACCCCAACACCGGACGCAGCTACAAGTACTTCACCGACCACGAGAGGGCGCTCACCGACATCATCGAGTCGGCGGTGGGGATCCGCAACCTGCTTGAGAACGACACACGCGCCCGGTGCTACGCCGAGTACAACGCCGGAAGCCCGCAGGACGGCCAAAACATTCTCTACCTCCACCTCGGACGGGGCGTTGCGATCGGCATCGTGATGGACGGCAAACTGTTCTACGGCAAGAGCGGATTCGCGGGCGAGTTCGGCCACACCCCGTTCTTCGACAACGAGAAGATCTGTTGGTGCGGCAAAAAGGGGTGCCTCGAAACCGAGATCTCGGGCGTGGCGGTCGAGGAGAAGATCGTCGATCAACTCCACCGCGGCAACAACTCCATACTGCGCGAAAAGTTCGAACGCGGCGAACACATCCACGTCGACGACGTGATCTCGGCCGCCCGCAGAGACGACAACCTGTCGATAGAACTGATCGAGGAGGTGGGCGAAAAGGCGGGCAAAAGTGTCGCCTTCCTGATCAACATTTTCAACCCCGAGACCGTCATCATCGGCGGAAACCTCTCGCTGGCCGGCGACTACATCATGCTGCCGCTCAAAGCCTCCACAAACAAATACTCACTCAACCTCGTCTACAAGGACACCCGCTTCCGTCTGTCGCGCATGGGCAGGAACGCCGGCGCGCTCGGTGCCGCCATGCTGATGAGGGGCAAGATCATCGGCCTGGCTTGAAACTGAAAGTGGAAAGTGGAAAGTCGAGGGTGCATGCGGCCCCACCGCATAATGTCATTCCGAACACGGTTGCACCGCGGTGTGGGGGATCTGCCGCACAGATATATTTGCGCCCGCTCAGGGAAGACGACCTCGATTATCTGTACCGCTGGGAAACGAGCCGGAGGTGTGGCAATACGGCGATTGCGGGGCTGAAGAAGAAATGCCCGGACACGCGCACGCTCCGCGCTTTTCACGTGATGAGTTGCGTCGATTCATCGAAAATCAACAACATGGTTTTCACGCCAATGAGCAACTCCGCCTCGTGATATGTC
>JAITWC010000088.1 GCA_031285485.1 Alistipes sp. | reverse complement strand
CGATCCGTCCGAGGTCTTCGCCCGACGTCTGAGCTACGAGTGCTCCCGATACTGCCGTAAGAATAATTGTGATAATGTACTTTTTCATCTGTAAATAAATTGAGTTTTAGTAAGGCATTTTGTTATTAAACATTGTGTTAAGACAAAAGTAAGAGGACACTTGTCGGGTAGACGAATGCAGGTTATTGGAGCCACAATCTTTGGTACGTCAGCAGGACCTCGTACCCCGGTTTCTCCGGTTCTTTCCCGAGGTACGACTTGCGGCGGGGCCTCAACCCGCAGGTCGATGTGGTTGCTACTTTGGTAGCAAGGGGCGAACCGTCGCGCGCCGTGTCGGCGGCGTGGATCCGCGCTGTGAGCGCGCTCTTGGTTATCTGCTAGAGCACCGCGTCCCCCTCGGCCACCCCCGCGGCGAAGGCGGCGATCTGCGTCCTGACCCGTGCCGCCGATGCCGCCGGAAGTCCCCCAACGAGCGCCGACACGTCGGTGATGAACTGAAAATGTTCGTTGCTGCGCAGTTTGCTGATGTCAAAAGTGCGGATTTTCATGACGGTTTATGTTTTTAAGGGTTAACAGTTCTTATTTGCGTCGTCGGAATTTCCGACGGAGCGAAAAAGATCTTCGGAATGGCGTCGGATTTTCCGACGGAGCGAAAAAGGTCGTGGAGCCCCCGTCGGATTTTCCGACGGAGCAAAAAAGGTCTTGGAACCCCCGTCGGATTTTCCGACGGAGCAAAAAAGGCCGTGGAGCCCCCGTCGTGGAGCAATGCCGCACGGTCTAACGCGGCGGCGGCGGTGCGGGCAACGGGAACCGGAGTGCGGACGGGCGATATGTGGTCGAGAGGGTTCATGTTCGTGCGGTGCGACGGGGCAAAGATAACAAAAAGATAGCAAATAGTTTTAAAAAGAGAGGCCCCCGCGCGGGAACCTCCTCCTTAAATCCCGTGCGCCGGGCCATCGCAACCGCCCCTACTCTTCGAGGGGCTCGATGTAGATCTCGAAGATCAGCGGCGAGTAGGGCTGGATCTCCGTCATCACCGAGTCGTCCTGTTCGGCGGTGGCGCCGTAGTTCGACATCGAGTAGTCGTAGTAGGGGTTGCTGTACGGATCGTAGTAGCCGCCGTAGCCGTAGTCCCCGTAGCCGCCGTAACCTCCGTAGCCATAGCCGCCGCCATAGCCGTAGCCGCCGTACATGCTGCTGTACGAGAGCTGCTGGAGCATCTGGGCCTGGTAGTTCCGCTGCTCGACGAGCGCCTTCGACTGGCCCAGCGCGCCGTAGCCGTAGGCCGACGAGAAGACGATGCGGCTCCACTGGCCGCGCCGCAGCTCGGGGATCACACGGAAGAACGCGTTGATCATCTTCTTATCCTCGGCGTCCTTGTCGTCGACGGGGCGGTAGCTGATCGCCGAGAACGTCTTGTCTTCGGCGGGATAGTTCTCGTTCCTGCGGCGGTTGAAGAACTCGTCGTACACCTCGGCTATGTTGGTGTCGAAAATGAAGCCGTGGGGATACTCCGGCGTGGGCAGGAAACGCCCGATGAACCAGAACGTCGCCGTGGAGTCGAGGCCCAGGCTGTCGGTGTGTTCGAACTCCTTGCCGGGGAACCTGGCGAGCAGGTCGGCCCTCGGGCGGAAATTGATCGTGTCGACGTAGAACGCCAGGGCGAGCGAGTCGGCGACATCCTTGCCCCAGCGCTCGGTGGCGAACTTCTCCACGAGCCGCTCCTCGCGCTCGATCGGGTTTTTGTGGACCCCTCTCACCTCCATGTCCTGAATGACGATCCGGTTCCTGCTGTCTGTCTCACCCAACGGCGCCAGCGGATACTGGCCGCCGTAGCCCTGGTCGTTGGATGTTTGTATGCTCTGGGTCATGAACGACGGCAGGTAGAGCTTGACGTGCGAGCCGGCGGTGAGCTTGATCTTCGAGCCGTCGGGTTTCGTGAGCTCGCTCTTGAGAGCCCAAAACGATCCGGCGTCCATGTCGTAGTCGGACTGATAGCCGAGGAAGGCGTAACGCGGCGTGTAGTAGGTGTGGGGCGAGAAGGTGCGCTGGCGCAGCGCCTCCGTCGAGTCGCGCGTGGCGAAGACGTTGCCGGCTATGTCGGCGGAGGTGTAGTTGAGATCGGCCCACACAACGGTGTCCAGGCCCGCCTCGACGCTCTGGTCGCCGTCGGCCAGAAACTCCACCCAGATGCCGTTGGACTGGCGCTCGACGGCGACGCCCCGGCCCTTGACATACTTCTCGATCCAGGCGTCGAGCGACTTCTGCTCGATGGCGTTCTTATCTTCCGGTTCGCGCTTTGCGCACGAGGCCAGCGTAAATCCGGCGACAAGGATCGCCGCCGCCGCCCGTAATCCGTAATTCGTAATTCGTAGTTTCATCGTATGATCTCGATCTCTGTCACTTCGTAGACAATCGTGCTGCCGGACGGGACGTCGTACACGGTGCGGTTGCCGAACGCCAGGTCGGAGGTGATGTACACCCTCACTTCGTCGCTCGACACCGCGCCCGGCTCCCCGTCGTTGCCGGGCGTGCCGTCGCCCGCCCTGCACGAGATTAACGCCTCCTGCAGCGATTTTAGTATGCCGGGGTCGTCGCCCACCTTTATTCTGAGAGGCTCGGTCGACCACCCGGCGAAGTCGGGGTTGTCGCTGAACAGTTCGTTGATGCGCGAGTCGATATTGGTGTAGAAGGTGCGGCAGCTCTCGAAGTTGCTGCCCGCGAACACCCTCGCGTCGAACATGAAGGCGATGCTGTCGCCCCGCTCTATCCCGTACTCCGCGGCCGGGCCGCGGTCCGGCCGATCCTCGTTGACTATGTGACGGTAGGTGCCGCGCACCATGTCGAACCAGCCCTTGATCTGCTCGGGGGTGGGAGGGTCTGCCTCCGGCAGGTTGTCGCGCTCGTAGATGTCCTGGCTCGTGAGGGCCTTGAAGATGGCGTCCTGGGCCGTTGCCACCCTGTCGCCGTTCTTGCCGCACGACGCGAGCGCGGCGAACACCGCCGCCAGCACGATACCGGCCATGCCTGTATATCCACGCAACCTCATGACCGCGCAAAGGTAACGAATTTTTGCTAATGACCGGCGGAGACGAAGTATTTTTGGCTCTTGAGGAGGTTGCGGCTCTGGAGTACCATCGTTTTGGTCTCGTTGAGGATGTTGAGGAACAGCACGCTCGTCTTGGTGCTGCCCTTCTCGCCCTGAATGCGGCGCAGTTGGCGCTTGATCACGTCGCCGATCATCTCCATCAGCCGGTCGCGCCCCTGCATCACCTTGTCCATGTCGCGGAAGTCGTTGGTTTCGAGCATCGAGTTGATCTTGTCGTAGAGCTTCTTCACGTTGTCGTTCACCTGCATCAGGTCTTGCGCCTGCTCTTTGGAGAATCCCTTGTGGTGGTTGTCGATGTGGTCGAACGCCGGGCGGGTGATGTGGACGAGCGACTTGGTGACCTCGCTCAGGTAGTCCACCACCTGAACATAGTAATGCACCGTCTCGATGTCGGAACCTTTCAACTTGTCGAGCACCGGCATCATGGCGTACTTGCGCTCGCGCGAGCGGTAGAACAGGTCGTTCGATTCGCGCACCAATTCCCGCAGCGCCTTGCGGTTCTCCTTCATCACCGCCACCATCGTGCGGTTGTAGATGCCCGTCACGCGATCCATCACATCCTTCACCTCGTCGGTCGACTGGGTGATGATGGCGCCCTCGCCGCCCTCGCCGCCGACGAACGCCTCCGAACCGTCGTCGTCGAGGTTCTTGCGTTTAGCCTTGAGGTTGCTCCTGACGAGCAGGAACAGCGCCAGCGCCGAGATGACTATGATGGCAACCGAACCGCCGTACATCAGTCCCAGTGCGATGGCGAAAGCGATGACGAAAGCCCCGAGGCCCGTCACGAACCATCCCATCACCACCGTCACCACGCCCGAGATGCGGTAGACGGCCGTCTCGCGGCCCCATGCCCTGTCGGCCAGCGACGAACCCATCGCCACCATGAACGTAACATAAGTAGTGGACAGCGGTAGCGCCAGACCCGTACCGAATGCGATGAGCAGCGACGAAACTATCAGGTTGACCGTGGCGCGAATCAGGTCGTAGTGGGCCGAGCCCTTGTCGGGCACGGCGAGTTGTTCGAAACGGTTGTTGATCCACTCCTGGCCGCGGTTGGGTACGATCCACTTGTAGCCGCTGTTGACGGCCACCGCCGCGCGAACGATCGCGCGCGAGAACATCGTCGACTGGAACTTCTCCTCACCCTCCTTGGCGCTCGAAAGTTTGATCTCGGTTTCGGTGACGTTCATCGCCTTTTTGGAGAACCACAGCGTTACGATCATGATTAGGCCCGCGCCCATCAACAACAGGAAGTTGGCCGGAACCTGATCCCGCAGTCCGTCCATCATCATGGCGGTGTCGCCGCTCTCGCGGGCCATCATGTAGGAGTCGAGGCCCGCGATGGGAACGCCGATGAAGTTCACGAGGTCGTTACCCGCGAATGCCAGAGCCAGCGAGAACGTGCCGATGAGGATGGTTACTTTGAGTATGTTGATCCGCAACAACTGCAAGCCCAGCAGCAGGATGGCCGCCGCAGCCCACATCAAGAGGAAGAACAGCCCCGTGTTGGCGTTCACGAGAGCCAGAAAATCGGTGCCGGCAAGCGGAGCCTTCAGACCCTTTATAAGTACATAATATAATATGGTAGCCACCGCCCCGCCGCACCACAGCGACCCGAACCAGCGGAAAACCCTGGTGTAGCTGAACGAGAATATCACGCGCGAGATCCACATCACGGCAGAACCGACCACAAGTGCGATCGCCACAGAAGCAAGTATGCCCGAGACGATTCCCGACGCGCGTGCCGTGTTGATATATTTGCCCAATTGTGCCATCGTTTCGGTCGGGTCGGCCGAGATCTTCGCTATCGACACCGCGATGGCGGCACCCAACAGCGAGAAGATCAGTGCGACGGTGGTGGAGGTGGGAAGACCAAGCGAGTTGTAGACGTCCAAAAGAATGATGTTGCCCAACATAACCGCCAAATACAGCATCATTACCTCGCGGAAGTTGAACAGCTCGGGGTTGAACATGCCGGTACGCGCAACCTCCATCATGCCGCTCGCAGTGAGCGTGCCCACAACGATGCCGAGCGACGCGACGAGCAGAATTACTCGCAACGGGGCGGCTTTGGATCCGAGAGCGGAGTTGAGGAAGTTAACGGCGTCGTTGGTTACGCCGACAAAGAGGCCCGAAATGGCGGTAATCGCCAGGATAACAAGAACTACGGTGTAGATAATATCCATACGTTTTTCGTTGAAAAAACTTTTTTCCCGGCTACAAAAATAATATGGGATTTCTAAAAACCCGTCCTCCCCGCACTTTTTTTAACACGATTGTAACATCAATCGACCCAAAGACAGCTTAAAGTTTTTTGAGCGACTGGCGGATCACATCCTCTACGGGGAGGGCGGGGGAGTCTTTCAGCACGGCCCGGACAACCTTGTCGGACGCGGGCCGCGAGAAACCCAGCATGGCGAGGGCGGCGAGGGCTTCGCGGAGAACGGCTTCGTCGGGCGCGCCTTTGCCCTGGCCCGCTGTCGGAGAGTCAGCGTCGAAGGCTATGCCGGTCATTTTGTCGCGCAGTTCGACGATTATCTTTTCGGCGGTTTTGAGGCCCAGCCCCTTGACGTTCTTGAGCAGCACGGCGTTCTCGCTCGAAATGATGTTCGCGAGTTCCGACGGCGAAAAGGTCGACAGTACCATGCGTGCCGTGCCGCCCCCCACGCCCGACACGCTGATCAGGCGGCGGAACAGTTCGCGCTCGGCGGCGGTGGCGAATCCGTAGAACACCTGCGCGTCCTCCCTCACCACGAAGTGGACGAACAGTCGCGCCTCGGCCCGCCCCTCGACGGCGGCGAAAGTCTGCAACGATATGTTAAGGTAATAACCCACTCCCCCGGCCTCGATCACCGCGTAGGCAGGGGTCAGCTCGGCCACCCGGCCCGATATGTACTCGTACATAAATAGATCATTTTGTTGCAAAGATACTTGTTTTTTCTTATCTTTGCGCCCCGATGGGCTCTAACGAAAACTGAATAATAACTCAATAAGCGCAATGAAAAAAGCATTAATCATCGCCGGAGCGGTGCTGGCAATGGCGGCCTGCAAGAATACGGGAGGTGCCACAACCGAAGGTGACACGGCCGCGGCCGGCGATCGCAACGTCGAAACCGTCTACGACATCGCCTTTATCCGCATGGACTCGCTCGTGCAGAACTACGATCGGTTTGTGGATCTGAGTTCGGCTTTCGAGGCTAAGGCCACCAAAGTAACCGGCGACCTTGAGGCAAGGGCACGGTCGCTCCAGAACGAAATGGTGAGTTTCGAGGACAAGATCAACAAAGGGCTAATGACCAGCCGCGATGCCAAGGCCGAACAGACCCGGATCCAAACCAAAGGCCAGCAGTTCGAAAACGACCGCCAGACACAGGTGGCACAACTCGCCGAAGAGGAACAGGTGATGACCAATCAGGTGTTCTACGCCGTAAACGACTATGTGGCAAAGTTCAACGCCGACCTGCGTTACAAAATGATCCTCACGACCTCCGGTGGCTCGCCCGTGATCCACGCCGATCCGGCGCTTGACATCACCGCCGAAGTGCTGAGGGGACTTAACGCGGAATATGCAGCCGAAAAGGCCGCGAAATAAAAATTATTATTACCTTTGCGACCTCATTTTTTAACTCAAAACAATAAACAATGCCTGTAAAGATCAGATTAGGACGGCACGGTAAGAAGGGATACGCTTTCTACCACATTGTCGTCGCGGATAGCAGGGCGCCACGTGATGGTAAATTTATCGAGAAGATTGGCACGTACAATCCGAACACGAATCCTGCTACGATCGACCTAAACTTCGAGAAAGCTTTAGATTGGTTGCAAAAAGGCGCTCAACCCACCGACACCTGTCGCGCAATCCTCTCGGAGAAGGGGGTAATGATTAAAAAGCACTTGCTCGGAGGGGTAGCCAAAGGCGCATTCTCCGAAAGCGACGCCGAGGCGAAGTTCAACAAGTGGCTCGACGAGAAGAACGCCAAAGGCGCTACCGCAGTGTCGAAACTCGCCGGTGACGCCCGCGCCGCCGAAAAAGCACGTCAGGCCGCCGAAGTCAAAGCCAGGGAAGAAAAGGCTAAAGCGATAGCCGCCAAAAAAGCAGAGGCAGCAGGTGAAGCTGTTGCCGAGGAAGCCGCCGAAGAAGAGACCGTCGAAGTAGCCGAAGAGGTTGCGGAAGCTGTCGAGGCGGTCGAAGTTGCCGAAGAAGCTGTTGCAGCCGTCGAGACTGTGGATGCAGTGGAGGAAACCATCGAGGCAGCCGCCGAAGAGAAGGCTGTCGAATAGTTGTCCCTGTCAATGGACGGGATGGTCACAGCGGGAAGGGTCGGAGGGCTCTTCGGAAACACGGGGGAGTTGTCGTTGATCATCTACGATCCCTTTCCGCGTGATCCGAACAGAGAGGA
>JAITWC010000084.1 GCA_031285485.1 Alistipes sp. | reverse complement strand
TGAATGACATATTCAACAACCTTTAGATCAACATCATAAAGATAATGATTATATGCCAAAATCACAAATAGAGTACAAAAAAAAGAGAACCCGTCTCATTGCGTTTTGAGACAGGTTCCTAAATGCGGGCTGATTCAGCCCCGTTTGCGGTAAGATTGCCGGATATGATCGCGCCTCCCGATGCCCGTTTGTTGCAACGACCCATTCGTCCGGCCCCCTTGAGGCGTGCCGGAAGGGTTACGCTCCGGCGGCGGGTACGCTGTCGGCGTTGCGGCCCGCAACGGCGTCGTATTCCTCATTCGAACCCACCACGAGTCTCTCGTATTTGCGCAGGCCCGTCCCGGCTGGGATCAGGTGGCCGCAGATGACGTTCTCCTTGAGGTTTTCCAGCGGGTCGACCTTGCCCTGGATCGCGGCTTCGTTGAGCACCTTGGTGGTCGCCTGAAACGACGCCGCCGACATGAAGCTCGACGTTTGAAGTGCCGCGCGGGTGATACCCTGCAACACCTGAGTCGAAGTCGCCGGAGTGATGTCGCGCACCGACACCTGGCGCAGGTCTTTGCGTTTCAGCATCGAGTTCTCGTCCCTCAGCCTGCGCACCGTGACGATCTGGCCCGGCTGAAGCTCCGTCGAATCACCGGCGTCGGTGACCACCACCTTGTCGAACAGCGAATCGTTCTCCTTGATGAAGTCCCACTTGTCGGCGATCTGCTCCTCGAAGAAGCGCGTATCGCCCGGATCTTCGATGCGAACCTTGTTCATCATCTGGCGCACGATCACCTCGAAGTGTTTGTCGTTGATCTTAACGCCCTGCATTCGGTACACCTCCTGCACCTCGTTGACGATGTACTCCTGAACCTTGGTAGGGCCCTGGATCGCCAGAATGTCGCTCGGGGTGATGGCACCGTCCGACAGCGGCATACCGGCTTTCACGTAGTCGTTCTCCTGCACGAGTATCTGACGGCTCAGCGGCACGAGGTAGCGGCTCACGTCGCCGTCTTTAGATGTGACGACGATTTCGCGGTTACCGCGCTTGATCTTGCCGAACGAGATTTCGCCGTCGATCTCGCTCACCACGGCGGGGTTAGACGGATTACGCGCCTCGAAGAGCTCCGTAACGCGGGGCAGACCCCCGGTGATGTCTCCCGATTTTCCGACCGCTCTCGGTATCTTGATAAGCACCGTACCGGCCTTGATGCGGTCACTATCCTTCACCACGATGTGGGCGCCCACAGGCAGGTTGTACTGGCGCGTTTCGACTCCGCCCCGATCGAGAATCTTTATGACGGGGTTTTTGGTCTTGTCCTTCGAGTCGGTGATCACCTTTTCGCGCAGGCCCGTCTGTTCGTCAAACTCTTCGCGGTAGGTGACGTTCTCTATAATGCTGTCGAAGGCGATCTGTCCGTCGAACTCCGAGATGATAACGGCATTGTAGGGATCCCATTCGCAGACGAGATCGCCTTTCTTAACGGTGTCGCCGCTCGCCATGTGGAGCGTCGCTCCGTAGGGCAGCGAATGGCTGTAAACGGTCATGCCGGTGTTGGGGTCGACGATGTGCAATTCGGCCTGACGGCTGATGACCACGTTCGAGTCGACGCCCGCCTCATCCTTGACGTTGATGGTGCGCAGTTCCTCGATCTCAAGAACACCGTTGTACTTCGACACGATGTTACTCTCGACGGCCACGCCGCCCGCGACACCTCCGACGTGGAACGTTCTCAGGGTAAGCTGCGTGCCCGGCTCGCCGATAGACTGTGCGGCTATAACGCCGACCGCCTCGCCCTGCTGCACCATGCGTCCCGTGGCCAGGTTGCGACCGTAACACTTAGCGCACATACCTTTGCGCGATTCGCAGGTGAGAACGCTTCGGATGTCGACCTTTTCGATGGGCGATTCCTCTATCTCCTTTGCGATCTCCTCGGTGATCTCCTCGCCAGCGGCAACGATCAGTTTGCCCGTCGTGGGATGAACCACGTCGTCGACCGCCGTGCGGCCCAGAATGCGTTCGTACAGAGTCTGCACCACGTCTTCGTTGCGCTTGATGGCGGTGGCGGTGAGACCGCGGAGCGTGCCGCAGTCCTCCTCGTTGATTATCACGTCGAGGGCCACGTCCACCAGACGCCTCGTCAGGTAACCCGCGTCGGCGGTCTTAAGAGCGGTATCCGCAAGACCCTTACGCGCACCGTGGGTGGAGATGAAGTATTCCAACACCGACAGGCCCTCCTTGAAGTTCGACAATATCGGGTTCTCGATGACCTGTCCGCCTTCGGCACCGCTCTTTTGCGGTTTTGCCATAAGACCGCGCATCCCTGAGAGCTGGCGGATCTGTTCTTTCGAGCCGCGCGCTCCGCTGTCGAGCATCATGTAGACGGGGTTGAATCCGTCCTGGTCTTTCGTCAGGTGATCGAGCAACGTTTTGGTAAGCTTGGTGTTGATATTCGTCCAGATGTCAATGATCTGGTTGTAGCGTTCATTGTTGGTAATAAGCCCCGCGTTGTAGCTCTCCATCACTTCGTCAACCCTTTCGTAGCCCTCGACCACGAGCTCCTCCTTCTCTTTCGGGATGAGCACGGCGTTGAGGTTGAACGACAGACCGCCTTTGAAGGCCATCTGGTAGCCCATATCCTTGATGTCGTCGAGGAACGCGGCGGCCTTGTCGGCGCCGGCTTTCTTCAGCACAACGCTTATGATGTCGCGGAGTGAACGCTTGGTGAGCAGTTCGTTGATGTAGCCGACTTCCTCGGGCACCACCTGATTAAAGAGTACCCGGCCGATGGTCGTTTCGACGAGTTTGTTATTGCCGTCGGGTTGCACCATGCGCACCTTAACTTTGGCGTGCAGGTCTGCCCGTTTCTCGTTGTAGGCAATGATCGCCTCCTCGGCGCCGTAGAACACCTTGCCCTCGCCCTTGGCTCCGGGCCTCGGCTTGGTGATGTAGTAGAGACCCAAAACCATGTCCTGCGAGGGGACGGTGATGGGTGCGCCATTTGCAGGGTTGAGAATGTTATGGCTGCCAAGCATCAATATCTGCGCCTCAAGGATAGCCTCGTTGCCCAGTGGCAGGTGAACCGCCATCTGGTCGCCGTCGAAGTCGGCGTTGAATGCCGTACAGCTCAGCGGGTGCAACTGGATCGCCTTACCCTCGATAAGCTTGGGCTGAAACGCCTGGATACCGAGACGATGAAGCGTCGGGGCGCGGTTCAACAACACCGGGTGACCTTTGATGACGTTTTCGAGAATATCCCAGATCACGGGGTCCTTGCGGTCTATAATCTTCTTGGCGCTCTTCACCGTCTTCACAATTCCGCGCTCGATGAGCTTGCGGATGATGAACGGTTTGTACAATTCGGCGGCCATGTCCTTGGGAATACCCATCTCGTGCATCTTCAGCTCGGGGCCGACCACGATCACCGAACGGGCCGAGTAGTCGACACGTTTACCCAACAGGTTCTGGCGGAAACGCCCCTGTTTACCCTTGAGGCTGTCGCTCAAGCTCTTGAGCGGACGGTTGCTTTCGGTCTTCACGGCGTTTGACTTGCGACTGTTGTCGAACAGCGAGTCTACCGCCTCCTGCAACATGCGCTTTTCGTTGCGCAGGATCACCTCGGGGGCTTTAATTTCTATAAGCCTCTTGAGGCGGTTGTTACGGATGATCACGCGGCGGTAGAGGTCGTTAAGGTCACTCGTCGCGAAGCGGCCCCCGTCGAGGGGTACCAGCGGACGCAGTTCGGGTGGGATCACGGGAATCACCTTGAGAACCATCCACTCGGGCTTGTTCACCTCTTTCGACGCGCGGAAGCTCTCGATAACGTTGAGCTGTTTCAGCGCTTCAGTCTTGCGTTGTTGCGAGGTTTCGGTGCTGGCCTTGTGTCGTAGCGAGTAACTCATCGCGTCGAGGTCGACATGTTCAAGCAGGGTGTAGATCGCTTCGGCGCCCATCATCGCCACGAACTTTTCGGGATCGCCATCTTCCAACTGCTGATTGCCTTTGGGTAGTTGGGCCACAACGTCGAGATACTCTTTCTCGGCCAGCAGGTCGAGTTTGTTCACGCCGATGACCTGCGCCGCGCCGGCGTTCACCACCACGTAGCGTTCGTAATAGACGATGCTCTCTAACTTCTTGGTGGGGATACCTAGCAGGTAGCCGATCTTGCTCGGCAACGAACGGAAATACCAGATATGAACCACCGGCACGATGAGCGAAATGTGGCCCATGCGCTCGCGCCTCACTTTCTTCTCGGTCACTTCCACGCCGCAGCGATCGCACACGATGCCCTTGTAACGGATGCGTTTGTACTTTCCGCAGTGACACTCGAAATCCTTAACCGGGCCGAAGATGCGTTCGCAGAACAATCCATCGCGCTCCGGTTTGTAGGTGCGGTAGTTGATCGTCTCGGGTTTCAGCACCTCGCCGCTCGAGTTCTCCAGAATCTCCTCGGGCGATGCCAGCCCGATGGAAATCTTGCTGAATTGGCTGTTGTTTCTGTTCAGACTTGCCATATCTTTTTTTCTTCCTTAATCTAATTTAACGCTCAGTGCGAGACCACGCAGTTCATGCAGAAGTACATTCAGCGACTCGGGGATGCCTGGACGCGGCAGGTTGTCGCCCTTCACTATGGCCTCATAGGCCTTAGCACGGCCAATCACGTCATCGGACTTGATGGTCAGAATCTCCTGAAGGATGTGGCTGGCGCCGAACGCTTCCAGAGCCCAAACCTCCATCTCACCGAACCTCTGGCCCCCGAACTGCGCCTTACCGCCCAGCGGCTGCTGGGTGATGAGCGAGTACGGGCCGATAGAACGGGCATGCATCTTATCATCGATCATGTGGCCGAGTTTCAGCATGTAGATCACGCCCACCGTGGCTGGTTGGTCGAACCTTTCTCCCGTACCGCCGTCGTAAAGGTAGGTCAGACCCGCCCTCGGGACGCCCGCCTTGTCGGTGTATTCGCCGATGTCTCCGAGGCTCGCACCGTCGAAGATCGGGGTGGAGAACTTCGTGCCTAGTTCTTTCCCAGCCCAACCGAGAACAGTTTCGTATATCTGCCCGAGGTTCATACGGCTCGGTACACCCAGCGGATTGAGCACGATGTCGACGATGGTTCCGTCTTCGAGGAACGGCATGTCTTCATCGCGAACCACACGGGCAACGATACCCTTATTACCGTGGCGGCCGGCCATCTTGTCACCCACCTTCAGTTTGCGCTTCTTGGCAATGTAGACCTTGGCGAGTTGGATGATGCCGGTAGGCAGCTCGTCGCCGTTCGTCAGGTTGTACTGTTCGCGCTTGACGCTGGCATCAATCTCCTTCCACTTGATGACGAAGTTGTTGATCGTTTTTTCGACTAGTGCGTCGATGTGGGCATCGCCCACCCATTTGCCGGTCGAGAGATTTTGATAGTCGATCTCTTCCAACATCTTTTGGGTGAACTTCGTTCCGCGGCCGTATAGTTGGCCTCCGAAATAGTCCTTGATGCCGGTGGTGGCTTTGCCGTTCAGCAGCGACCACAGTTTGCTCACTAGTACCTTCTTGAGTTCGGTCTTGCGGGCGTCGCCCTGTGCGGCCACGTTCTCGAGTTGATTCTTCTCGCTGCCGCGGCTCTTTTTGTTCTCCTTGCCCGAGCGGCTAAAGATTTTTGTGTCGACCACCGTACCGAAGAGGCTCGGCTGCGCCTTCAGCGAGGCGTCTTTCACATCGCCCGCCTTGTCGCCAAAGATGGCGCGGAGCAATTTCTCCTCGGGGCTGGGATCGCTCTCGCCCTTGGGGGTGATCTTACCTATAAGTATATCGCCCGGCTGCACGTTGGCGCCCACGCGGATGATGCCGTTTTCGTCGAGGTCTTTGGTTGCGTCTTCGCTCACGTTGGGAATATCGCTCGTCAGTTCTTCGACCCCGCGTTTGGTGTCGCGCACCTCCATGATGTATTCGTCGACGTGGACGCTGGTGAAGATGTCCTCCCTCTGGATGCGTTCGCTCACCACGATTGCGTCCTCGAAGTTGTAGCCTTTCCACGGCATGAACGCCACCTTGAGGTTGCGGCCGATGGCCAACTCGCCATTGTCGGTGGAGTATCCGTCGGTGAGAATCTGCCCCTCGGTAACCCTTTCGCCCGCTTGGACGATTGGTTTGAGCGTGATCGACGTGCTCTGGTTGGTCTTGCGGTAGCGCGGCAGGTCATAGCGGGTGATCTCTCCCTCGAAAGTAACCAACTTTTCATCGTCCGTGCGGTCGTACCTCACCTCTATGCGGGTGGCGTCGGAGTATACTATCTCGCCGTTACCCTCGGCCACGAACTGAATGCGGCTGTCGGAGATGATATCGGCCTCGAGGCCCGTGCCCACGATCGGTGTCTCACACGTGACGAGAGGCACCGCTTGGCGCATCATGTTCGAGCCCATCAGCGCGCGGTTGGCGTCATCGTGCTCGAGGAACGGAATGAGGCTCGCCGCGATCGACGCGATCTGGTTCGGAGCGACGTCCATCATGTCGACCTCTGTCGAGGCGACGGTCGGGAAGTCGGCCTCCAGACGCGACTTGATGCGGTCAGGGATAAGGAATTCGCCCTTCTCGTTTATGGGTGACGAAGCCTGCGCGATCGTCAGGAACTCCTCGTCCTCGGCGCTCATATATTCGATACCTGCGGGTGACAGGTCCACTATACCGTTGTTGACCCTGCGGTAGGGAGTCTCGATGAAACCCATGTCACTAATCTTTGCGAATACGCACAGCGACGAGATAAGACCGATATTGGGGCCTTCAGGAGTCTCGATGGGACAGAGGCGGCCGTAGTGGGTGTAGTGAACATCGCGAACCTCGAAGCCCGCGCGTTCGCGCGAAAGACCGCCCGGCCCGAGGGCTGAAAGACGGCGTTTGTGGGTCATCTCGGCCACGGGGTTGGTCTGGTCCATGAACTGCGACAACTGGTTCGTCCCGAAAAACGAGTTTATGACGCTGCTAAGGGTTTTCGCGTTGATCAGGTCAACCGGCGTGAACACCTCGTTGTCCCTAACGTTCATTCTCTCGCGAATGGTGCGAGCCATTCTCACGAAACCAACCGAGAACTGGTTGGCGAGTTGCTCGCCCACAGTGCGGACGCGGCGGTTCGACAAGTGGTCGATGTCGTCGACATCGGCCTTCGAGTTGATGAGTTGGATCAGGTATTTTATGATCGCGATGATGTCCTCGTGGGTCAGAATACGGACACTCGAATCGGTCTCCAAGCCGAGTTTCTTGTTTATCCTATAACGCCCCACGTCGCCGAGGTCATACCTCTTATCGCTGAAGAACAGCTTGTCGATAACGTCCCTCGCCGTTGCCTCGTCAGGCGGCTCGGAGTTGCGCAACTGCCTGTAAATATAGACCACCGCCTCTTTCTCAGAGTTACACGGGTCTTTGTGGAGTGTGTTGTACACTATCGAGTAGTCGATCTTTGCATCCTCGCCCACGGCCTCCTTGTGCAGAAGTATGCTTTTTGCGCCACTCTCGATGATTTCGTCAATGCGGACTTCTTCGAGGATCGTTTCGCGGTCGACGATGATCTCGTTACGCTCGATGCTCACCACCTCGCCGGTGTCCTCGTCCACGAAGTCCTCCGTCCACGTCTTGAGGATACGCGCCGCCAGCTTGCGGCCCACGGCCTTCTTGAGGTTGGCCTTGTTGACCTTCACCTCGTCGGCAAGATCGAATATCTCGAGGATCTGGCTGTCGCTCTCGAAACCTATCGCGCGTAGCAGTGTTGTAACGGGCAATTTCTTCTTGCGGTCAATGTAGGCGTACATCACGCTCGAAATGTCGGTGGTGAACTCGATCCACGAGCCCTTGAACGGGATGATGCGTGCCGAGTAGAGTTTCGTGCCGTTCGAGTGGAGGCTTTGGCCAAAGAATACCCCCGGCGAGCGGTGCAGTTGCGACACGATGACACGCTCGGCGCCGTTGATGACGAAAGTTCCGCGCGACGTCATGTAGGGGATAGTCCCGAAATAGACATCCTGCACCACCGTGTCGAAATCCTCGTGCTCGCTGTCGGTACAATAGAGTTTGAGTTTCGCCTTAAGCGGTACGCTGTAAGTTAGACCCCTTTCGAGACACTCGTCGATCGAGTACCTCGGCGGATCGATGTAATAGTCGATGAACTCGAGCACGAAGTTATTCCTCGTGTCGGTGATCGGAAAGTTTTCGTTGAACACCTTGTACAGACCCTCTCCGCTACGGTGCTCCGCCGTGGTGTCGAGCTGGAAAAAGTCGCGGAAACTCTTCAACTGAATCTCCAAAAAGTCGGGATAAGCCATCGTGTTGCTTACCGACGAAAAGCTGATTCGCTGGTTGTTCGCTTGCATGGACATTCTTGATAGTTATTAACGATTTAGTGATTAGTGACCCGACATGATTATCAGCACCTACGAGTAATTATTCCGCGTAGCTAACTAATCAATCGTTAAAACACTAATTACTATAAACGGCCTCCAGCGGTCTCATCGACTCACGTCGATCAATGTTCCTGACTCTCTTGCTCCAGGTAGGCGATAAAACTGCTGACGACGGGACGATCAGGTCCCGTCGTCACGATGGGGCGACGAACTATTTGAGTTCGACTTCGGCACCAACTTCTTCGAGCGAAACTTTCAGGCTTTCGGCCTCTTCTTTCGAGACGCCTTCCTTGATAGCTTTTGGCGCTGCGTCTACGAGGTCTTTTGCCTCTTTCAGGCCCAAACCGGTCATTTCTTTAACGATCTTCACTACCTGCAACTTGGCCTGTCCGGCGTTCACGAGCATCACGTCGAAAGTGCTCTTTTCGGCGGGAGCGGCCGCTGCGTCACCTATTGCGGGAGCTGCGGCTACTGTAACAGCTGCGGCTGCGGGTTCGATGCCATATTCGTCCTTGAGAACGGAGGCCAATTCGTTTACTTCTTTAACTGTCAGGTTTACGAGCTCTTCGGCGAGCTTCTTGATATCTGCCATGGTTGTTGTTATTTTTTAATTTGTTATTTGATTCTTTTAGTTTCCGCGATCTTCGAGAGTTTTCACGAGGCCCGCGATCTTTTGGCCGGCGCTACATTGCAGAGCAGAGATAACGTTCTTGGCCGGAGACTGGAGCAGTGCGATGACGTCGGCAATGAGTTCGTTGCGGCTCTTAACGTTGATGAGCATTTCGAGCTGGTTTTCGCCGATGTAGACGCTTTCCTCGACGTAAGCGGCTTTGAGCACCGGTCGGTCGGAGGTTTTGCGAAACTCCTTGATAAGCACTGCTGGGCTTTTGCTCACGTTTGTGAACATAACCGCACTTGAGCCCACCAAGGCACCCTTGAGTTCGTCATCGGCCAAGCCAGCCTTCTCCAGCGCTTTGATGAAGAGGGTATTTTTGATGACAACAAGGCTGATCTTTCTTTCGAAACATTTGCGGCGCAGTTCGGCCGTTCCGGCGGCATCGAGCGTCGAGATGTCGGTAAGGTAGAATCCGGAGTAGACGTTCAGTTTTTCGGCCAGACTCTCTATGAGGATATTTTTTTCTTCTCTTGTCATAGTGGCTTAGTTGTTTTTCGATTCGACCGATTTAGCGTCTATCGCAATCCCCGGCGACATGGTCGAGGAGAGGTAAATGCTCTGAACGTAAGTACCCTTCGAGGCCGAAGGTTTCAGTTTGAGGATAGTTGCCATGAACTCCCTGGCGTTGTCGGTCAACTGCTCCGTCGACATCGACACCTTGCCCACGCTCGTGTGCATGATACCGAACTTATCGACCTTGAAGTCGATCTTACCTGCCTTCACATCTTCGACCGCCTTGCCGACTTCCATAGTCACGGTACCGGTCTTCGGGTTGGGCATGAGGCCGCGGGGGCCGAGGATACGACCGAGCGCACCCACTTTTGCCATCACGTTTGGGGTGCAGATTATAACATCCACATCCGTCCACCCTCCCTTGATCTTTTCTACATAGTCATCTAGGCCCACATAGTCGGCTCCTGCCTTGGTTGCTTCGTCCTCCTTTTCGGGGGTACAAAGCACCAACACGCGAACCTGCTTGCCCGTGCCGTGGGGCAACGTCACCACGCCGCGGACCATCTGATTCGCCTTGCGCGGGTCGACACCCAACTTGACGTCGATGTCGACCGAGGCGTCGAATTTCGTAAAGGTGATCTCCTTTACGAGCGCAACCGCCTCGGGCAGTTTGTAGAACCTTCCGGCCTCAACCTTTGCCTGTGCGACTTTCTGATTTTTTGTCAGTTTACTCATCTTCGTAAGGGATTACACTTCAGGAAATATCGCCTTGGACGCGGATACCCATCGAGCGGGCGGTTCCGGTGATCATGCTCATGGCGGCTTCTACGGTGAAACAGTTCAAGTCGCTCATTTTGCCTTCCGCGATCGCCCTGACTTGTTCGACTGTCACCGTTCCCACCCTTTTACGGTTGGGCTCGGGGCTCCCGGTCTGGATCTTCGCGGCCTCCTTGAGCTGTACTGCCACCGGCGGCTGTTTGATGATGAACTCAAAAGACTTGTCGCTGTAAACCGTGATGATCACAGGCAAGACCTTTCCTGCCGACTCCTGCGTACGAGCGTTGAACTGTTTGCAGAAGTCCATTATATTCACCCCTTTCGAACCCAGCGCGGGCCCTACGGGAGGCGAAGGATTGGCAGCACCACCTTTTATCTGCAGTTTGATAAAACCACTGATTTCTTTTGCCATTTTTCCTTTTGGATTATTGATTCATTATTCTTTTTCGACCTGCGTGAAGTTCAGCTCCATCGGGGCCTTGCGGCCGAATATCTTGACCGAGACAGTGAGTTTCTTTCTGCTATTGTCAACGGCCTCGATGGTTCCCGAGAAACTCGAGAATGGCCCATCGGTTACTTTGACCGTTTCGCCGACAAAGAAAGGAACCTCGTTCTCCTCCTCCGACACACTCAATTCGTCGACCCTGCCGAGAATGCGGGCGACTTCGGCGACCCTCAGGGGCGTTGCCTTCATCGACCTGCCATCCTCCCTCGAGTCGCCGAGGAAGCCGAGCACATTGGGGACGTTTCGCAAGATATGCGGAATATCACCTGTAAAATCCGCCTCCACCAGCACGTAGCCCGGATATGACACCTTGTCCTTGGAAACTTTCTTGCCATTTCTGATCGTGAAGACTTTCTCGGTAGGTATCAACACCTGGGTGATGCGCTCCTCAAGGTGGCGGTGGCGAATCTCAGTCTCAATGTACTCTTTGACCTTCTTCTCCTTGCCCCCTATGGCTCGCACCACATACCACTCTCTCTGCAACTGTTCGCTCATCGTTGTGCGCGTTTAGTACAGCAGTCGGTAGACGGTTTTCATCAGGTTTTCGAACGCCAAGTCCATCGCCAACACCACCACGGCAAAACAAAGGGAAGCAACCATGACAAGGATGGTCGACGACTGGAGTTCTTTGAAAGTAGGCCACGAAACTTTGTGGACAAGTTCAGCGTACGCCTCTTTGATGTAATTTATCATATTCGATAATTTTTTTCCTAAAACTGCGGGCTTACCCTGTGTGCGTCCTTCCCTTGATTTCGCACCCCGGCACCCAGCAGGAGCAGAGAGATTCGAACTCCCACCAACGGTTTTGGAGACCGTGATTCTACCCTTAAACTATGCTCCTAATTCAAGGGGCCCTCCCTATTGCCCGGCCCCCTGCGGTTTTGGTATCTTATTTTACAATCTTGGTGATCTGACCTGCACCTACCGTGCGGCCGCCTTCACGGATTGCGAAACGGAGACCGACGTTGATGGCGACGGGGTAGATCAACGTAACCTTGATAGTCACGTTGTCACCGGGCATTACCATGTCCACACCTGCCTGAAGTTCAACTTCACCCGTTACGTCGAGCGTGCGGAGGTAGAACTGCGGACGGTATTTGTTGTGGAACGGAGTGTGACGGCCACCTTCTTCTTTCTTCAGAATGTATACTTCGGCTTCGAACTCGGTGTGCGGGGTGATCGAACCCGGTTTGGCAACAACCATACCGCGTTTTACATCCTTCTTGTCGAGACCACGCATCAGCAGACCCACATTGTCACCTGCCTCGCCGCTGTCGAGCAGCTTGCGGAACATTTCGACACCGGTACAGGTCGAGGTGATGGGTTTTTGACCTAGACCGATAATTTCTACGGGATCGCCAACCTTGATGATGCCAGTTTCGATACGGCCGGTAACAACGGTACCGCGACCGGTGATCGAGAACACGTCTTCGACCGGCATGAGAAACGGTTTTTCGTTTTCACGCGGGGGGATCGGAATATAGCTGTCGACGTTGTCCATCAACTCCATGATCTTGTCTTCCCAAGCGGCTTCGCCGTTGAGACCACCGAGGGCCGAACCACGGATGATGGGAGCATTGTCGCCGTCGAAGTTGTACTTCGAGAGCAGGTCGCGAACTTCGAGTTCCACGAGGTCCAACATCTCTTCGTCGTCCACCATGTCGCACTTGTTGAGGAAAACGACGATCTTCGGTACGTTCACCTGACGGGCGAGCAGAACATGCTCATTGGTCTGGGGCATGGGGCCGTCGGTTGCGGCGACAACGAGAATCGCACCGTCCATCTGGGCGGCACCCGTTACCATGTTCTTAACGTAGTCGGCGTGGCCCGGGCAGTCTACGTGAGCGTAGTGGCGGTTGGCCGTCTGGTACTCAACGTGCGAGGTGTTGATGGTGATACCGCGCTCCTTCTCCTCGGGAGCGTTGTCGATCGAGTCGAACGAACGGAGTTCCGAGAGACCCTTCTTGGCGAGCACGGTGGTAATAGCCGCCGTGAGGGTCGTTTTACCGTGGTCGACGTGGCCGATGGTGCCGACGTTGACGTGGGGCTTGGATCTGTCAAATTTTTCCTTTGCCATAGCTGTAAACTTATTTTATTAGTTGTGTTTCCTATTCCTGCCGCGATCCCGGGCGAAAACCGCCCCTGTCGCCGTTCCTTTTTGCCATCCCTCGGAGCGGAAGACGAGGTTCGAACTCGCGACCCTCAGCTTGGGAAGCTGATGCTCTACCGACTGAGCTACTTCCGCCTGTGTGTTGCCTTCAGGTCTTTCCCTCGCCTCTTTCGCGTTTCTTGCGTGCGGCGCGCCGGGCCCTTTCATTGCTCTTGAGCGGAAGACGAGGTTCAAACTCGCGACCCTCAGCTTGGAAGGCTGATGCTCTATCGACTGAGCTACTTCCGCAGTTTTTTTGCCCTTGCGTGGACGAATTAGCTCGGTTGCTGGCAACCGAGTGATCCATTTCCGCTTGCCGTGGGGACCCTTACAACGAAAAATCTTTCCCCCTGCAGGAAAACTTTTCAAAGGCAAGATCGGCTTTTCGTTGTGGGAGAAGATGGATTCGAACCACCGTAGGCGTGCGCCAGCAGATTTACAGTCTGCCCCATTTGGCCACTCTGGTATTCTCCCGTGTTATGTTTTCGTTGGCCTTATCATTTTGCTGTCGGAATTAGCTTCTCCGTTTCACTCGGTCGCTGATCCCTTGGCGGGGTAGCTTTCGAAATTCATTTTGAGCCGATGGAGGGATTCGAACCCCCGACCAGCTGATTACAAATCAGCTGCTCTGGCCAACTGAGCTACATCGGCATACCCGTTTGAGGGTGCAAATGTAGTTATTATTTCGTTATGTCCAAGAACCTGCGATAAATTAACACCCTCAACTCGAAAAAACGGGGCGAAATTGGCCGCAAAGGTATGTCATTTATTCGTATTTGCAAAGCGTTTTTGAATAAAAATAGCCCTAAAAGTCATGAGTAATTGAAACAGAAATATGACCGGAGGCAAAAAGTAATGTTTTGGGGTATCTGGTAACGATTTAGTGTTCGTCCTATCTCTATAAATCACAGCGTTTTGCACTACTTCAAACAACCGCACAAAGGTAATCATTCCTTCTCACAAAATGGAAAAACGGGGATAAATAAGGCTAAGTGTTTGTGATTAAGGTTTGTTCTGCGTCGTTATTCTGCATTCTTCTTCGGCTCGAAAAACCCCTAAATGGAAGAATATAGAGGGGTTGGGAAGAAGTTCCGCTACTTAAATCCTGGGCGATGCCTCATTGTAGCTGAAATATAATTATCTTTGTCGAGAAGAAACCGACATTTATGCGTCATGTAGAACAAATATTATGTCCCTTTTGCGGCTGTGATGACCTTCGCAAAAATG
>JAITWC010000170.1 GCA_031285485.1 Alistipes sp. | reverse complement strand
TGCAGCACCAAGCGGTTCACCTGAGGAAAATCGCAGAAAACGATATCCACATCGCTCTCCGGCAAGCGGCTCGTAAACGCCACGTTACGCGACAGTCTGTCCAACCTGGCGCATATCAGGATCGATTTATGCTCCCGACATAGCTTCAATGCCTCATTGAGCACCGGCCGATTGTTGCTCTTGCCGGTTTCTGTCTCCACAAACTCATACAAAATGGCAACTTCATTTTTTACATGGCGACGAATAATGTCCCGTTGCGCTTCGATACCCGAGCCCACTGTTCTGTTGTTTAACTGTGCTCTGACGAAGGTAGGCTATATATGTTCTCATCATGTTTCCAAACATTTACGATTACGGTACGGTCGTCCAATACGTGTAAACTTACACCAAACCGTTACATCACGCAAAACTACATCCTCTGTTTTTACCTCACAACATGCACTTTACCGAATGCGTACATTTTATTCCGTCTTTCGGGGGGTAACTTCGACGGGGTTTCCATTTACAATGCCTAAACTAAAATCAACGAGTTTTCGTTAAACTGAAAAACTCCCTTATCTTTACCCCATGAACAGCATCGCAAAAATACTGTGGGTCGACGACGAGGTCGAACTGCTCAAGCCCCACATCATGTTCCTGCGCGCGCGCGGCTACGACGTCGACACCTGCAACAACGGCTACGACGCCATCGAGATGATCGCCGCGGGGCGTTACGACCTGGTGATCCTCGACGAGATGATGCCCGGCATGACGGGCCTCGAAACGCTGCCCTACATCAAGGAGCAGCGCCCGGGCCTGCCGGTGATCATGGTCACAAAGAGCGAGGAGGAGATGATAATGGACAAGGCGATCGGCAGCAAGATCGCCGACTACATCATAAAGCCAGTCAACCCCAACCAGGTGTTGCTGTCGATCAAAAAGAACATCCACTCCCGCCAACTCGTCAGCGAGCAGTCCACGGCAGACTACCGCGCCGAATTCGGTCGCATCGCGCAATCGCTCGGCGACGCGACCACGTTCGCCGACTGGAAGACGGTCTACAAGAAGCTCGTCGGCTGGGAGGTGGATCTGTCGGGGGGCGGCGACGCGGGCATTCGCGACGTGCTGGCCTACCAGAGGGAGGAGGCGGGCACCGAGTTCTGTAAGTTCGTGCGCCGCCACTACGCCGACTGGATCAACAACCGCAACGCCTCCACACCGCTCATGTCGCACACGCTGATGCGCGGCGCCATCATCCCCGAGGTGGAACGCGCGGCGGCGCAGAACCGCAAGACGACACTGCTGCTGATCGACAACTTCCGCTACGACCAGTGGCTTGCGGTGCGCGACCTTGCGGGAGGCATGTTCGACGTCGAGACCGAGGATTTCTACTGCGCCATCCTTCCCACCGCCACGCAATACGCCCGCAATGCCATCTTCGCCGGCCTCACCCCCCTTGCCATCGACAAACTGCTGCCCGACAAGTGGCTCAACGACAACGAGGAGGGCGGCAAAAACCAATACGAGGAGGAGTTCCTGCGCCGCCAACTCCAATCGGCCGGCAAACATTGGCGCACGACGTTCGACAAGCTGGTGCGCCCCGAGCAGGGCCGCCGGCTGATAGAGAACATACAAAAAATCTACGACGCCGACTTTTCGGTGATAGGCTACAACTTCCTCGACATCCTGTCGCACGCCCGCACCGAGACCGAGATCATCCGCGAGCTGACCGAGGACGACGCGGCGTTCCGTTCGCTGACGCGCAGCTGGTTCGAGCACAGCGACCTCCACACCATACTGAAGATGCTCTCCGGGCGCGGCCACCGCGTGGTCATCACCTCCGACCACGGCACGATCCGCGTCGACCGCCCGGTGAAGATCATAGCCGACCGCGAGACGTCGCAGAACCTGCGCTACAAGACGGGCAGGCGCATGGGAGGATACTCCGACCGCGATCTGTTCGAGTTGCTCAACCCCGGGGAGTTCCAGCTGCCGAAGGGAAGCCTCTCGTCGACCTACGTGTTCGCCACGGGCCGCGACTACATCATCTACCAGAACAACGCCTCGCAGTTCGTGCGCTACTACCGCCACACGTTCCAGCACGGCGGCGTGTCGATGGAAGAGATGATCGTCCCCTACATAGTCCTCGAACCGAAACAGTGATGGAAATAACGGTCAGGGATTTGGCGGGCCTGCCGGCGGCGGCGAGGGAGTTGTTGCCGCTGCTGGAGGGCCGCGGAGTGGTGGCGCTGTACGGCGGGATGGGCGCGGGAAAGACCACCCTCGTGGCGGCGCTGCTACGCGAGATGGGTTCGGAGGACGAAGTCACCAGCCCGACGTTCGCGCTTGTCAACGACTATCTGGCGGGGAATGGCCGCCCCGTCTACCACTTCGACTTCTACCGCATCGACGACCTCCGCGAGGCGTTCGACCTCGGCTACGAGGAGTATTTTTACGGCGACGGGATGTGTCTGGTCGAGTGGCCCGAGAAGATCGAACCCCTCCTTCCCCCCGACACCCTCCGCCTGCGCATCGACGTCCTGCCCGACGGCTCCCGCAGCATCCGTTCCGTCGGGGAGTGAACCTCCGGGCCTGTTTTTCCCCGCCGCGGCGGGTGCCGCCGGGGGGTCGTTTGTGCTTGCACGGAGTTGTGCAACCGAGCGCCGAAGGTGCGAGGCTCATCGAGGGAGGCCCGCGGGGTCGCCGCGACAGCGGCGGGGCGGGCGTAGCCGATTCTCGCGTAGCGAGCGGCGAGCTGAAAGCGCCGGGATGAAAGTGCGAAGCACTGCCCGGCGGCAACAATGGGATAAAGCCGACCGAGGTAACCCTGTCCGAGGCCAAAAACATAGTTGCACGGAGTTGTGCAACCCCGTCCGAGGGCAAAAACAGACTTGCACGGAGTTGTGCAACCCTGTCCGAGACCAAAAACAGACTTGCCCGGAGTGGGGCAAGTCCGCCCGAGACCAAAAACAGAGCTGTTCTTCCGCCGCGCAGGGCCTTTCGCCGTCGGGTCCTCAGGTCTTGTCAAGGAACGTATCCCGCTGTCCGCGGCGGCGACCCCGGGTTTCGACCCTGCGCCACAACGCGATCATGCCAAGGCCGATAAAGGTGCCGGCAGTGAGACCGAACAGGATGTCGAGCGGGAAGTGGACGCCGAGATACAGCCGCGAGAAAGAGGTCAGCACAACGTAAACTCCCATCGCGAACCAAAACCAACGCCGCTGAACGATCCCCGCCGCCGTCAGTCCGATAGCCATAGCCGTCGCCGCGTGGCCCGACACCGTGCCGAAATTCCCACCGATGTAGTTCTCGCCCGTGAACAGGCTCTTCACCGTGTGGATCATCGAGTTGTAAGCCACGCCCGCTTCACCCCACGGCAGCAGCGTGCGCGACGGACGAAACTTCGGCGTGTAGGTCTTGAAGAAATTCGCCGTCTGGTCGGCCAAAGCCAATCCCAGAACGATAACACCCAACGCGACCAGCATCCACCGCCACCCCAACCGACGCCACAGCAGCCAGATCGTCGCCACGAAAAGCGGCATCCACGTCAACGGCTGGGTCGCCAGCCACCAGAATCCGTCCCAACCCGCGCCCCAACTGCCGTTGACGCCGAGCATCAGCGTGCGGTCGAGATCCCAGATCCTCCCTTCGGGTACGTGCAGCATGTCAGTCGCGCCTGTAACCCAGATAGTACAACAACGTTGCGATAGCGCTCAACGCCGCCACGAGATAGGTGCGGGCCGCCCAGTTGAGGGCCGTTTGGGCCTGAAACACGGAGTCGCCGTGCAGAGTGCCGCTCCCGGCGAGCCACGCCATCGCGCGGCGCGAGGCGTTGTACTCCACCGGCAGCGTGACGATCGCGAACAGAGCCGCCGCCGCGATCATGGCGATGCCGACCCAGTAAATGGCCGGGGCGACGTTGATCAGCGCAATGCCCGCG
Source organism: Alistipes sp. (assembly GCA_031285485.1). GTDB lineage: Bacteria > Bacteroidota > Bacteroidia > Bacteroidales > Rikenellaceae > UBA940. Next base: position 10,647 of record JAITWC010000170.1, on the reverse strand, counting down.
ATCACGACCAGGAACGACCACTGCGAAGATACCTGAATGAGCGGCACAAGCGCCGAACGCATCCGCAGCGGAGCGTAACCCACGGCGTGCTGAATGGCGTGGCCGCACTCGTGGGCCGCCACGGCCGCCGCGGCGACGCTGTTGGTGTTGTAGACCGGTTCCGACAGATTGACCGTCTTGTTGCGCGGATCGAAGTGGTCGGTGAGCCGTCCCGGGGTCGAGATCACCCTCACGTCGGTTATGCCGTTGGCCTGAAGCATCCGCTCCGCCACCTCGCGGCCCGTGAGACCGCCGGGGAACTTGACCCGCGAATATTTTTTGAACACGTACTGAAGGCGCCACTGCACCAACATCCCGATCGCGCCGATAACTATTATCAGCATGAACTCGAAAGTCCGGGAATTCATCATTGCCGTTAAATCCATGTCTATTTCAATTACGATAAGTATAATATGCGTTTGCCTGTTGTCTCGGGGTAAGGGCTATCTCGTCTATATTGACGTGGGGCGGACGGGTTGCGGCCCACACCACCGCCTCGGCCACATCCTCGGCCACCAGAGGTTCGATCCCCTCGTACACCGCCGCCGCGCGCTCCTCGTCGCCGTGGAAGCGCACCTCCGAGAACTCCGTCTCCACCATTCCCGGACGGATTTCCGTCACGCGGATGCCGTGCCGCGCCAGATCTATCTTCATTCCCTGCGACAGGGCGTTCACGGCATGTTTTGCGGCGCAGTAGACGGCTCCGTTGGCGTACACCTGACGGCCCGCAATCGAGCCGATGTTCACTATGTGGCCCCGTCCATGCTCCACCATCGTGGGCGCCACTATTCGTGTGACGTACAACAGCCCCTTCACGTTGGTATCGATCATCTGTTCCCAGTCACCCACGTCGCCCTCGTCTATCGGTTCGAGGCCCAGCGCGCCTCCGGCGTTGTTCACCAGCAGGTCGATCTCCCTCCACGCGCCCGGCAGCGCGCCCAGCGACGCCGCCACCTGATGCGGGTCGCGAACGTCGAACGCCAGCGTCAGGACATCCACGCCGAAAGTCTGTTTCAACTCGGCCTTGAGCGACTTCAGCCGCTCGGCCCTGCGTCCGGTGACTATGACCCGCCAACCCGCCGCCGCAAGTGCGCGGGCCGTGGCCTCGCCTATGCCCGAGGTCGCTCCCGTTACGAGAGCCGTTCCCGGTGTGACCCCGGTGATATGTACCGTCTTGTTGTCCATGTAGATATTTTCGGGGTAAAGGTACGATATTTTTCCTATTTTTGCACCTGTGAATACCGAATTGTATATCGCACGGCGTCTGCGCGGCAGCGGCGAGAGCAAAGGGGTGATGGTGCGCATTGCCGTGGCCACCACCGCCGTGTCGTTGGCTGTGATGATCGTTGCCGTGGCCGTCATCATAGGCTTTCGGACCGAGATCACCGGCAAGATCACAGCTTTCACCGGACACCTCAAGGTGCAGGCACTCGACTACGGATCGGGCGTGGAGAGTGTCCCCATCGCCGCGTCACCGGAGATGGCCGCCGACATCGCCCGACTGCCGGGAGTATTCTCGGTTGCTCCTTACGCCCTCAAGATGGGCCTTGTGAAGACCGACGAGGCGACGCAGGGGATGGTGCTTAAGGGCATCGATGCCGGTTACGACCTGTCGGTGTTCCGCGGGTGGCTCACCGAGGGCGCGATGCCGCGGCTCGACGACAGCGTGCGCCACAAAGACATACTCCTCTCGCAGAGCGTCGCGCGGATGCTGCGCCTTGGCGTGGGCGACCGCGTGGAGATGCTCTTCATGGATGGCGAGCGGCCCCCGCGCAGAGACCGTTTCAGCGTGTGTGGCCTATTCTCGTCGGGCTTCGGCGAGATGGATGATCGGTTCGCGTTGGTCGATATCGCGAACATCCGCCGCCTCGCGCGGTGGAACGACGTGCAGGTGACCGGTTATGAGATCATGATCGACGACGTGGAGCGCCTCTCCTCCACCGAGGAAGCCCTCGCCGAGGCAATACTCCCCTACGACACAGGCGAGCCGCCGCTTATGGTACGCACCGTTGTGGGCGACTTTCCGCAGGTGTTCGACTGGCTCGCGACCCACGACGTGAACGCCGCCGTTATAATCTCCATCATGATCGTCGTGGCGCTCGTGAGCATGATCTCGGCGTTGCTCATCATACTTCTGGAACGCATCCGCATGATCGGCGTTCTGAAAACACTCGGCATGACCGACGGGGCGTTGCGGCGCGTGTTCGTCCTTCGGGCCGCGCGGATTGCGATTTGGGGATTGTTGCTGGGCAACGTTGCGGGCATAGGGCTGGCTCTTGCCCAGCGGACTTGGGGCTTTCTCAAGCTCGACCAAGCGGGGTACTTCATTTCCCGCGTGCCCATCGAGTTGGGCGCATGGTGGATCGTGACTCTCAATGTCGGGACTCTTGTGGTTCTAATGGTGGTGATGATATTTCCGACGGGGATCGTCAGTCGCATCTCTCCCGAAAAAACTGTTCGTTATCAATGACGGGCGCGGTTTCCAAAAAAGAGTTTGTCGGGGGGATGTTCGATGCCATCGCTCCCACTTATGACGCCCTTAATCATTTTTTGTCGCTCGGGATCGATCGTCTTTGGCGGCGGCGTGTTGTGCGGATGGTTTCGCGGGCGTCATTGGTAGGAACCGCAGGCGACGAAGCAATCCGGAAATTCACCATCCTCGACGTGGCGACCGGAACCGGCGATCTTGTCATCTCTTTGGCACGTCGGATCGCGGCAGCCCGGATCGTCGGCGTCGATATCTCGGAGGGGATGCTGGCCCGGGGGCGCGAGAAAGTTGCCCGTTGCTCTCTCTCCGGTCGGATCGTTTTGCAGCCGGGCGACGCCGAGGCTCTGGAGTTTCCTGATTCGACTTTCGATGCCGTCACCGTCGCCTTCGGAGTCCGCAATTTCGGTGACATCGACTCCGGACTGCGCGAAATGCAGCGCGTGCTGCGACCGGGCGGCCGCTGTTTCGTGCTCGAATTTTCGGAACCCCGCGGGGCTCTGTTCGGCCCGGTGTACAGGTTCTATTTCCACCGCGTGCTGCCGTGGCTCGGGAGGCTCGTGTCGCGCGACCGCGGCGCTTACAGCTACCTGCCTCGGTCTGTGGACGAATTTCCCGCTCCAGAACGGTTCGCCGCCATGCTGCGCGAGGCGGGGTTCGCCGCGGTGCGGGTGCGGCGGCTGTCGCTCGGAATAGCTTATGTGTATGAAGCTGAAAAATAAGATATCGTTCCTCGCCACGGCCCTCTGCGTCGTGGCCCTCTGTGCCGCCACCGGGTGCAGTCTCGCAGGAAAGTTCGAGGTGTTGGAAGTTTCGACGCCCGAACTGCGCGGCCTCTCGTCGTTGCAGGGACGTGCGGTGATCGAGAACCGCGGCGGGCGCACCCTCATCGTCGACAACGCCCTCCTCACCGTGCGCTACCGCGACCGCGAGCTGGGCAGGGCACGCCTCACGCGGCCCGTCGAGATACCTGCGGGAAGCACGACCGACGTGAGCTACGAGATGGCGATAGAAGGTCTGTCGCTCGGCTCCGTGCAGACTCTCGCCTCGCGCATGATGTCGAACCCCGAAGACATAACCATCGACATCGACGGATGGGTACACTGGGGCCGAATGCGAAAAAAAATCGAACTGCGAGACGTCGAGGCCACTCGTTTAATGGGGATAATTTTCTAACTTCGCGGCGTATGAAACGGATCGTATCGATAGTGGTAATGGCGGCTGTGGCGCAGTGTCTTGCCGTGCAGGGCCTGGCGGCACAGGATGGCGGCCCGACGGCCGTACTGAGCCGCGAATTGGCCCGCACCGATTTCTATTCCGCGGGCTCGGGTGCGCGGATCGAGGTGATCGTCACCGACGACGCCGCGGCCGCCGTGCGCGCGGCCGACACCGGGGCGTCGTTATCCAACATCACCGCCTACGGTGTGAGGCTGCTGAGTGACAGCAGCCAGGACGGACGCGCCAACGCCGTCGCTGCAATGAGTCGGTTCGAGGCTGCGTACCCCGGCGTGGAGATAAGCATGAGCTACGAGATACCCGCGTTCTGGGTCACCGCCGGAAACTTCGTCGACCGCCTCGACGCCGTTGCGCTGTGCGGCAAGGTTCAGGCACAGTTCCCCCGGGCATTCGTCGTCCCGATGGAGGTACCCGTCGCCCGGATCATCGCCAGCGAAAGAGCCGCCCCCGTCTCCCTCGAAACCCCCGCCGAAGAGTAGCCCACCGGGTGTTCTGAATTTTCATTAGTATAATCGTTTGACCATTTAGGTTTATCTGAGATGGGTATATCATATTTTCGGAATGTCCGGTGTGAAACTCGTCCTCTCGACTCAGCCGTCCGGGCGGGAGATTAGGTCCGCGGTTTCCAGCCAGCGAGGTTGGGCAGCGGCAGCGTGACGCGCGTTGCCCCGGTGAAGTGTTCTTGCAAGATGCCAAAGCGGGGGTCGTCGTGGCCGCCGCAATTGATGATGCGGTCGATGTTTTTCACGGTTTTTTCGCCGTTTTACAGTTTTGTGTGACGGTTCGCCTCAATTTTCCTGCCGGAGGTATCACCTCGTTATCTCATTTTTAGTAACTTTGCGCCACCAAAAACAAGACACAATGGGACGCGCATTTGAATATCGGAAAGCCACCAAGCTGAAACGCTGGGGCAACATGGCGAGAGTGTTCACCAAACTCGGGAAAGGCATCGAGATGGCTGTCAAGGAAGGCGGCCCCGATCCGGCCGGCAACACCCGCCTGCGCATGCTGATCCAGACCGCCAAGAGCGAGAACATGCCCAAGGACAATATCGAACGCGCCATCAAGCGCGCCACTTCGAAGGACACCGCCGACTATAAGGAGGTGGTGTACGAGGGTTACGGCCCCGGCGGCATTGCGATACTGGTGGAGACCGCCACCGACAACAACACCCGCACCGTGGCAAACGTTCGCAGCTACTTCAACAAGCTGGGCGGCACGCTGGGTACTTCTGGGAGCGTGGCGTTCATGTTCGACCACAAGTGCGCTTTCAAGTTTGCAAACACCAAGGGGGCGGATCCCGAGGAGCTGGAGTTGGAGCTGATCGACTGCGGGGTGGACGAGATGGAGGTCGAGAGTGACGGCATCACGGTCGAGGCGCCGTTCGAGGCCTATGGCGCGGTGCAGAAGTGGCTGGAGGATAGCGGCTACGAGATCATCAGCGGGGAGTTCCTGCGCCTGCCCACCGAGACGAAAGAGGTGTCGGCCGAGACGCGCGAGACGATGGAGAAACTGATCGAGCGCCTTGAGGAGGACGACGATGTTGTGAACGTCTTCCACAATATGGCGGCCGCGGAGTAGTTGCGGACGGCACAAAAACACCCCAAAAGTCGGACACAAAACTTTTGGGGTGTTTCTATGAAATACGGTCTATGAATTATAACTGTTTTGGTTCCGTCATCGGTCGATGAAACCTCCCCGACGCCGTTTTGGCCCCGTCATCGGTCGATGAAACCGCCCCGACACCGTTTTGGTTCCGTCATCGAACGATGAAACCCTCCCGACGCTGTTTTGGCTCCGTCATCGAACGATGAAACTCCCCCAACAACTTTTTGGCCCCGTCATCGGTCGATGAAACCGCCCCGACGTGTCGCCGTCTATCGCAGAAGGGCGTCGATGGTCGGGGTGATTATCGAGGTCATGCGGGCGTAGCCGGCGGCGGTGGGGTGGATGCCGTCTTCGGCGTAACGCGCGGGCAGTCCACCCCGTTCGTCGGCCATCGGGGTGTGGTAATCGACCCACTCGCACCGGTTGGCCGCCGCCCACTCCTTGAGCATCGCGTTGAGTGCGCGCACCTTGGCCGGTACGTCGGTGATTTGGCGGCGCCACGGATACTCCGCCGCGGGCAGCACCGAGCATATAACCGGTGCGATGCCGTTGTCGCGGGCGAGCGTCGCCATCGCGAAGATGTTGGCCGCGATCTGTTCGAGCGACACCGGGCCCCGGTTCTCGGCGATGTCGTTGGTTCCGGCGAGGATCACCACCACCATCGGCCTGAGGTCGATCACGTCGGCTTGGAACCGCGCCAGCATCTGGGCCGTCACCTGTCCGCTGATGCCGCGGCCCACGAAGCTGCCGTCGGAGAACATGTCGGGCTGCACCCTCGGCCACGCGTCGGTGATCGAGTTGCCCATGAACACCACGTCGGGCCTCGCTCCGGAGGCTTTCAACTGCGTGTTGGCCTCGGCGTAGCGGCCGAGGTTGGCCGGGTCGTCGTTTCCCTGTTGGGCGGATGCGTTCTGCACGGCTATCGTAGCCGCGATCGACGCTAACATGATTGCAATTTTTTTCATGATCTGATCGGTATTATTACTCCCACTCTATGGTTGCGGGCGGTTTGGGACTGATGTCGTACACCACGCGGTTGACCCCCTCCACTCCGGCGATGATGTCGCGGGCGACGCCTTCGAGGAACTCCCACGGCAGGGCCACGGGATCGGCCGTGACGGCGTTGACGGAGTTGACGACCCTCAGCGCCACGGCGTTCTCGAAGGTGCGCGCACCCGCCGCCACGCCCGTACTCTGGACCGGCAGCAGGATCACCGCCGCCTGCCACACACGGTCGTAGAGCCCCGCGGCGCGCAGCGAGTCGATGAAGATCTTGTCGGCCTCCTGCAACGTGGCGATCTTCGCGGGTGTCACCTCGCCCAGCACCCTCACTCCGAGGCCCGGGCCGGGAAACGGATGGCGGCCGACAAGCCGCTCGCTCATGCCGAGCGCGCGACCCACCTCGCGCACCTCGTTCTTGTAGAGCATGCGCAGCGGCTCGACTATCCGCAGGTTCATTTTTTCGGGCAATCCGCCCACGTTGTGGTGGCTTTTGACGGCCACGCCGGGTCTCTTCGGCGAGAACGACTCGGATATGTCCGGGAAGATCGTCCCCTGGGCCAGCCACTTGATGCCGCCCACGGTGCGGGCCAACCTCAGCGCCTCGGCCTCGAACACCTCGATGAAGTCGCGGCCTATGATCTTGCGTTTGGCCTCGGGGTCGGCCACTCCGCGCAGGTCGCCCAGGAACTTGTCGCCCGCCCCGACGCCGACAACGTTGAGGCCCATGCCCTCGTAGGCGGCCATCACCTCGTCGTGTTCGCCCTTGCGCATGAGGCCCGTGTCGACGAATATGCAGTGGAGCCGGTCGCCGATCGCCCGGTGCAGCAGCACCGCCGACACCGACGAGTCGACCCCTCCGCTCAGGCCCAGCACCACGCGGTCGTCGCCCAGCCCGGCCCTCAGCGCCCCGATGGTTTCGGCCACGTATGTTTCCGCACTCCAGGCACCCTGTTCATTCTCTTTTATCTCCACCAGCCGGGCGGTCGGTGTTCCGAAATAGTAATCGTTCATGTTGCATTCCCGTTTAAATCCGAACGAGTCGGATGGTTTATTATAGTTTAATCTGTTCTCTGCGACTTTGCAGGCGGACTTTGCCGGGCCTGCGAGCCTCTCTGCGACTTGCGACAACAGTCGCAACTGCCAACGAACCTTCGGCGCGACTTGCGACAACTGTCGCAACCACCAACGAACCCTCGGTGCGACTTGCGACAACCGTCGCAACCGAGCGCCGAAGGTGCGAGGCTCACCGACGGAGGCCCGCGGGTCGCCGCGAAGCGGCGGGGCGGATAAAGCCGACAGAGGTAACGGCCAAATCGACCGAAATCCTGCTTTCAATGAACGTATCCGGGGCGTTCGCCGAATCGTCGGGGTGCGCACACTCCTTTCCTCTCTCTCCGGAAGGCTCCGTGCCGGCTTTGCGCTGTCCACGGCGTCCTCAAGAGCGGGCCGCCCTAACTTCTCACCGTGGCTCCGGTGTGTTTTTCGAGTTGTGTCGCGATGTTGCCCATCGCGCGGTCGATGGCGCCGTCGGTGAGGGTGGCGGCGCGGTCTTCGAGGGTGAAGGCGAGCGCGTATGACTTCTTGCCCCCGGGCAGCCTGTCGCCCTCGTACACGTCGAACAGGGCGACGTTGCGCAGCAACTTTCTCTCCGCTCCGAACGCCACTTCGCGCAACTTGCGGAACGTGACGCCGCTATCGACCAGCAGCGCCAGGTCGCGCCTCACCGAGGGGAAACGGGCCAGCTCCCCGGTGCGGGTGCGGGTCGCGGCGGCGGCATTCGCGAGGTGCCCGAAGTCTATCTCGGCGAACCACACCGGGGCCTTGAGGTCGAACGTCCCGAGCAGTGCTGGCGACACCGCGCCCATTTGCAGCAACTCTTTCCCTTTGAGCCGGCAGGAGACCGCCTCGGAGAAGAGGTCGCTCTCCGACGGTTCGCACTGCAAGGTGTCGATCTCGAATCCGAAACGGGTCAGCATACGGCCCACCGCTCCGCTGAGGGTGAAGAACGAACTCCTTTCAGCTGCGGCGTTCCACGACTGCCGGGTGTCGAGGCCCGTCACCGTCATTCCGAGGCGGCAGGTCTCTTTGTACGGGGCGAGGAGGTTGTCCTCCCGGCTCTCCTTCTTCGCGGCGTCATAAGAGTAGCAGTTGCCGAATTCGTAGAGTTTGAGGTCGGCGTTGCGGTGGTTGGTGTTGAGTGCGACCGCTTCCAGCGCGTTGAAAAGCAGCGTCTGGCGCATCACGCCGAGGTCGCCGCTCAGCGGGTTGAGTATGCGCACGCACCGCTCGGCGGGGTATGAGCGCAGTCCGTCGTAGTACGACGCGCGGGTGAGCGAGTTCGACATTATCTCGGTGTAGCCGTTGGCCGACAGGTGATCCGAGGCGGTGTTCTGCACCTTGTCGCGGCTCATGCGCGGCGCTACCGTGAGCGACGAGCGGAACCGGGCGGGTTCCTCGACGTTGTTGTAGCCGTATATCCTCAGCACCTCCTCCACGAGGTCGGCCTCGCGCCGCACGTCGACGCGGTAGGGCGGCACGGCGACGTTCATGATATCTCCACCTGCGTGGTCGAAACTCTCCACCTCGACCCCCAGCGCGGCGAGTATCTGAACGACCGTATCGCGCGGGATCTGTTTGCCGATAAGTGCGCCCGCCCGCGAGAGCGAGAACTCGAAACGGAACGGGGGGACAGGTTCGAGGTAGATGTCGATCACCTCAGACGACACCCGGCCGCCGGCAAGTTCCCGATAGAGCAATGCGGCGCGTTTAAGCGCATGGATAGTGATGTCGGGATCGACGCCGCGCTCGAACTGGAACGACGCGTCGCTGTTGATCCCGTGGCGTCGCGCCGTTTTGCGGATCCACACGGGGTCGAAACGGGCGCTTTCGAGAAATATCGCGGTGGTGGTTTCGCTCACCCCGCTCTCCACGCCACCCATCACACCGGCAATGCACATAGGACGTCCGTCGCCGTCGCAAATCGCAAGGTCGGAGGCCGAGAGTTTCCTCACCACGCCGTCGAGCGTGGTGATGGGCGTTCCCTCGGGGCAGGTGCGCACCACAACGCGACCTCCTGCGATCTTGGCGGCGTCGAAAGCGTGGAGAGGTTGGCCCAGCTCGTGGAGTATGAAGTTGGTTATGTCCACCAGATTGTTGTGCGGATTGAGGCCGATGGCCCGCAGGTAAGCCTGCATCCACTCGGGCGAGGGGCCGAACCTCAGCCCCGTGATCGTCACTCCGGCGTAGCGCGGGGCGCCCTCCCTGTCGACCACCTCGACGGGAATTTCGAGCGCGTGGTCGTCGACCCGGAAATCATCCACCGGAGGCAGGGCGAGTTCCACCTTCCCCCCGCGCGCTTTGAGGTAGGCCGCGATGTCGCGCGCCACACCCCAGTGCGAACCGCCGTCGATGCGGTTGGGCGTCAGGCCGATCTCGATCGTCCAGTCGCCACGCAGGTCGAGATGCTCGGCGGCGGGGGTGCCGGTCTTTGTGTCGGGGTCGAGCACCATGATGCCCGCGTGGCTCTCGCCCAGGCCCAGTTCGTCCTCGGCGCAGATCATGCCGTGGGACTCGACTCCCCGTATCTTGCTCTTCCTAATCTTGAAACTCTCCGTCGCTCCGGTCGGACGCAGCTCGGCGCCGATCACCGCCACCAGCACTTTCTGCCCGGCGGCCACGTTGGGTGCGCCGCACACTATTTGCAGCGCCTCGCCCGCGCCGACGTCGACCGTCGTGACGTGCAGGTGGTCGCTGTCGGGATGGTCGGCGCAGGTGAGCACCTCGCCCACGACCACTCCCGCAAGGCTCCCTTCTACCGCCTCGATCCGCTCCAGCCCGTCGACTTCGAGACCGATGCCCGTCAATATTTCGGCCACCTCGGGCACCGACAGCTTCTCGAACGCCTCACCACGAATGTAACTCTTGAGCCAGTTGTATGATATTTTCATAATTCTTTCACGGATTTAACGCCGTAAAGGTAGTGAAATACCTCGATAAAAACAGCAAACCGGGGCGTAAATGTAAAAACCGTGTCAAACTGACCCCTTGCGCGCATCGCCTCGGCGTGCCGGTTTCCGCCTACCGTTATTTGACTAACGTGCGCACGATAGTTAAATCGACGTTCGGCGAAAGCACTAACACGCACATAATAGTTAAATAGCCGTTTGGCGAAAGCGCTAACACGCGCATAATGGTCAAATCGCCACCGGGCGAAAGCACCAGCATGCGCATGTTGGTAAAAAACACTCTCTTCGCAGGCATGGAACAGACGAAATACA
>JAITWC010000166.1 GCA_031285485.1 Alistipes sp. | reverse complement strand
CCACCGGGGCCGCCCGGAGGCGGACCCTGGAAGTCTCCGCGTTCGCGTCCGTGTTCGTGCCCGTCGCCGAATCCATGTTCGGACGACGACCCGGTGCTGCTGCCGCTGCCCCTGAAGTTGCGGATGTTCCACGTGAAACTGACGCCGAAGTACCGACCGATAGTCGAGCGGATCGCGTTCTGGAAGTAGTCGTCGGCGAATGTCCGGCGGAAGCTGTCGTTTTTGTCGAGCAGGTTGTTGACGAACAGGTTCACCTCGCCCAGCTTGCTGCGGAACACCTTTTTCCCGATCGCCATGTTTATCATCAGGTACTCGTTGCTCTGCGCCCGGGTCATGTTTTTGTTGATGCTGTACGAGGCGTTGCCCGAGAATGTGAAGCTCAGCGGGAGAATGAATTTGTAGTTAAACCGTGCGAAGTGGCTCAGCGTTTCGTTGTTGCCGTTGGTGGCGAATGTGTTGCGCACGTCGCTGTACGACACCCGGTAGTTGACGCCGAAGTCCACGTTCTCCGAGATGTTGCTGCCGATGTAGATCCCTGCGTTGGGCGCGATGGTACTCATGGAATTCGTGGAGTAGAGAGGTTCGGTCATCGAGGAGTTCCACGATCCGATCTGCGACGGGCGTTCGTTGTAGCTGACGCCTGCGTTGAGGTTGATGTTGGAGCGCATGAATTTGACCGGAAAGCCGAATCCCACTCCGAACCGTGCGTCCCACGCGCCGTTGAGGTTGACCGGTTCGGTGTAGCGTCCCACGCCGTCGAGGTAGTCCACGATCTCGCCATCCGAGTTGTAGATCGGGAAACCCTCGCTGTTGATAAGCGCGCGGTGCACTATCGAGTTCGAGGTCTGGCCCGCACTGAGGTTGAAGGTCAGGGTTTGACCCCGCTGAGCCATCGCAATGTTGTAGTTCACCGACAGCGAGTTGGTGTACGACGATTTGAGCTTGGGGTTACCCCTGCTGATGTTCGACGGGTTCGAGATGTCGGGAATATCCTGAAGGTCGGCCACGTTGGGGTTCTGCATCCGTGAGCGGATATCGGCCCTGAGTTGATGCCCATCGGCCACTCTTGCCCGAAGCATCACATTGTAGGTGACGTTGTGGAAACCAGCCTTCAGGTCGAGCGGTTCGGGCATCACGCGGTTCACCTCGCTGGTCATGTATTGGTAACCCACCCCGGCGACGAAAGTCGTGCCGCCCTTCGAGAAGCTGTAACGCGGTCCTATGCGGTGCGTTGTGCGTTTGTTGGTAAGCACGCTCGACAGCGAACGCTCGGGCGCCGTCCAGTCGTAATCGCCCCACGAGCCGTCGTCCAGCAGCGGCCTGAGGTACGACTTGCGGTCGCTGTCCGAAAAACTGTGGCCGAAGTTGTAGTCGAGCGCAATGAGCGAGTTTTTGCCGATCGGCTCGGTGTACACCACTCCTCCGCCCACGTTGTAGCTCAGGCTGCCGAACGGTTCGGTTGCCCAGCGGGCGGGCATTCCCGCGCGGTCGTTGTACTCTTCGTCCTCGCCGCTGCCGGGGCCGTAGCCGCCGTTGGTCATGAACATCAGTGTGCGTCCCTGTTTGCCCAGCCTCACGCTGTACATCGCCATCACGTTGCTCGAAAATCTTTTCTGGTGGCTGTTCTCCCAGTTTTCGAGCAGAGTGGGGGACTCGAAATCTACCAAACCCGTGCGCGGGGTGTAGGTCTCCAACCCGCTGTCCTTCGACCGGTTGCCCTGATAGTTGGCCCCGGCGCGGATCATGAGCTGGTTGTATGCGTTGGGTTTGAAGTCTATTCGGGTGTTGAAGTTGTGGCCCTGATTGAAGTTCGAGTCATACGACTCCGATTCGTACCTCGCCCACGGGCTGGGATTGCCGTTGACGTCGGTTTCGTAATACGTCCGGTCGATCTCACGGCTGCTCTTTGCGTCGGTCACGTTGTAGGTGTAGGTCGCGTTCACATCCCACGCCTTCTTCTTGCCCAGCAGATCGCGGTACGTGGCCTGAAAACGCCCCACCTTCGCGATGCCGTCGTCGTCACCCACGCCCAGAGGGTCGGTGAAGGTAAAGTGACGTTCGTTGATGTTGTTGAGGTTCCCCCCGAGGGTGAGCCTCGACTCGCCCTGAAGGATGTTGACGTTGCCGCCCACCATGCCGAAGTTGTGCCACGTGTCGCCGTCGTATTTCGGCGGCTCTATGCCGTAGAGCCCGTTCACCTTTCCGGTTATCATCACCCTCATCGCCTCTCGGGTCACGAGGTTGAGGGTTTTGTAGCTCTCGCCGTCGTCGATTCCGGTGAACTCGGCGCTGTCGGAGAGTTTGTCGAACAGCTCGATGCTTTGGATCGCCTCGGCGGGGATCGACGAGATGGCCGCCCCGACGTCTTCGCCGAAATACTCCTTGCCGTCGAGCAGCACCTTGCGGATGGTCTCGCCCTGGGCCTCGACGGTGCTGCCGTTCACGGTTATGCCGGGCATCTTGGCCAGCAGCGACGACACGTCGGCGTCGGCGGTCACCTTGTAAGAGTTGGCGTTGTAGATCAGCGTGTCGCTCTTCACCGAGGTGCGCATCACCACGGCCTCCTTCACCACGGCGTCGATGTTGATCCCCTGGCGGATGTATACCGTGTCGACGGTCTGCCTCGTCTCGGTGATGTCCACGTCGCGCCGGACGGTTTCGTAACCCAGCAACGAGGCCCGCAGGCGGTGTTCCCCGCGGTCGAGGCCCATCGAGAAGGCGCCCCCCGCGCCGGACACGACGGCGGTGGATTTGGTGGAGTCGCTCACGGGTGTCATTTCGATGATCACCCCGATGATGGTGTTGTGGGTGTCGGCGTCGGCCACGACACCGCTCACGGTCGAGCGTCTTTGAGCGTTGGCGTATCCGGCGGCGAGGGCCGTGACAGCTATCGCAAGGAGCAATTTTTTCATAGCGCGGTCTTACGGGCCGATTGATTTTACGCCCCGAAAGTCGCCCCAAAAGTATGCAAAATATCCCGATTCGCACCGCCGGTCGGTCGAAACGGGAAAACGCGCCCGTCAACCCCCCGTCAACCCTCCATGAACCACCGCTTGAACTCCGGCACGCGGTCTTTGCTGATCACGATCCGTTCGGGGGTTTTGACTTTGAGATTGAGCGACAGCCGGCTGCCGAACCACACGCTGATGTCGGCGACCGCCTCCCGCGCGACGATGAACTGCCGGTTGGCGCGAAAGAAATCTCCCTCCGGCAGCACCTTCGCCAACTTCTCCAGGCTCCTGTCCATCGGATAGACCGCCCCCGAGTGGTCGGTCGCACTCACCTTCTCGTCGGTGGTGTGGAAAAAAGCCACGTCGGACACCCTCAGCGGGATGATCTTGTCGCGCACCGGGATCAGGAACATCTTCTGTTCGTCCCTCGCCCGCGCCACCCCGGCGATCCCCTCTCTGCGGGCGGCGATCTCGCTGCCCGACAGGCGGCGCAGCTTCTCCATCGCCCGCCGCACCTCCTCGGCCTTGATGGGTTTGAGCAGGTAGTCGATGCTGTTGACCCGAAAAGCCTCCAGCGCGTACCGGTCGTAGGCCGTGGTGAAGATCACGGGGCACGCCACGTCCACCCGCTCGAATATGCGGAACGATTCGCCGTCGGCCAGGTGGATGTCCACCAGCAGCAGGTCGGGACACGGATGGGAGGCTAACCACTCCACGCTCTCCTCCACGCTCTCAAGCACCGCCACCACCTCGGCCCCGGGTATCTCCTTGCCGATTATCGCCATCAGGTTGCGGGCCGCGGCGGTCTCGTCCTCGATGATCAAAACTGTCATATAATTCGATTTAATGATGGTTACCGGTTGTCGGCCGGGCGTTCGCGGGAGCGTCGCAAGCCGCTCCGAAGTTGTTTTGGCCGTTGCAACAATGTTGCAAGCCGTGAAACTTCTGTTTTGGTCGTTGCAACAATGTTGCAAGCCGTGAAACTTTCGTTTTGGCCGTTGCAACAATGTTGCAAGCGCCGCCGAAGCTGTTTTGTCCGTTCGTTTAACTCCGGCGACCTCAAAGAACGTCGTTCAACTCGCCGCCGTCGCCGAACGGCAGCGACACCGAGAATGTCGCCCCGTCGTTGCGCACATCTATGCCGTGTCCGGTGAGAAGACGCCACCTGTGGTCGAGGTTGGCAAGACCTATGCCCGTGCCGTTCTCGGGTTCGAGCTTCGGGTTTATCGGATTCGACACCACGAGCCGGTTCCCCTCGGTGCGGATCGAGACGCGCAGAGGCCGCGCACGAGTGATGACGTTGTGCTTGACGGCGTTCTCGATCAGCGGCTGGACCGAGAACGTCGGCAGGCTCCAGCCCAACTTCCCGGCATCCACGTCGATGTCGATGAACAGCTTCCCGGCGTACCTCACCTCCAGCAGATACTTGTACGCCGACACGAACTCCAACTCCTCGCCCAGGGTGGTCGTGGCGTTGGCCTCGTTGCGGATCGTGTAGCGGAACGTGTCGCTCAGCCGGTCGATGTACCTCACCGCGTCGTCGTTCTTGTCTTCGCGCACGAGCGCCGACAGCGAGTTGAGCGAGTTAAAAAGGAAGTGCGGATTGATCTGCCCGACGAGGGTGTTGTAGCGGCTGCGCAGGTTCTCGCTCTTGAGCCGTTCGTTCTCGATCATGATCCCCTCGCGCTGCCAGATCAACTGATAGGTGCGTCCGTAGAACAGCGCAACCACCACCACGAACGCGCACTTCATTATCATGATGTCGAACGGAAAGACGCCGCCCCTCATGTTCATCGCCATGATGGCTATCTCGCCCGACCGCGGCCTCATCACCGGCATCAGGAACCACATCGCAACCGCTATCGACACGCAGTATACCGAACGCGCGAGGTAGAACCTCACCGAGGCGTTGCGCGCCGCACCCGCCGTCATCACGGTGAGCAGTATGAACGCCAGCAGCAGATAGTAGGCCACCTGCATCCCCATCACCATCACGTCGCTCGGGTGGTCGAACCTCTCGCCGTAGTCGAACGGATCGCCGTTGACCTCCATTACCCTTATCACCACGGGGTTGGCGCCGGGCCTCCGCGCACCGCCCGTCACCACTCTCAGCGTGTCGCCGTCGTCCAGCGACAACCGGCCAATGTCCCTCGACCCGACATGAATGCTGTCGTACACGGGAGCGGGCACGACGAGCGAATCGGTGTCCGGGTCGGCAAGCGGGTCGGCGAGGGTATCTGCGGGCGAATCCGCGGCTAACGTATCCGCGACGGCGTTGCCGTCTTCGTTGTCGTTGTCTTCGTTGTCTTGCGGCACCTCCACCAGCACATATCCGTAACCGTCCTTATGGATCCGCAGCACCCCCGTTTTCGAGGGCATGCTCTCCACCTCGCGCAGCCACTGCGTGGCCTCGTACTCCCGCCTGTCCTGTTCGCGGACGGCGAGCAGATACGAGAAATTGATGACCATACACACCACCACTGCCAGCAGCGCGTTGATGATAAGTGTGTTGTATTTTTTAGGAAACCCCATCCTGTTCAATCTGTCAAGACATCCCCGCAAATGTAGTAAAAGACCTCGTAAAAACGGCAAAATGGAGCGTAAATGAGTTAAGTGTTTGTGGATTAGGTTTGTTTGGCGGTGTCGTTCTCTATTCTTCCACTGGTCGGAAATCCCCGAAATGGAAGAATAAAGAAGGGTTGGGAAGGAGTTCCGCTACTTAGCCGTTGCCTTTTTCGGTTCGCTGGCGGCAATGGAGATTCCCCTGAACGACACACCCGAATCAAACCTGCACCACAAGAAACGCCTGTTTTCTCTCGGTCTCGTCTGCAAATTTAGCTCTTTTTTTGGAGCCTGCGGACAAAAGATGTAAATAATAATTAAAAACTGTACCGGAAAAATAATTGAAAAGTCTACCATTTGCGGTCTTTCAGTAGCCCGATTATGCGTCAAAAACATTTCTTTTTTTGACGCAATAAAACGGTC
>JAITWC010000110.1 GCA_031285485.1 Alistipes sp. | reverse complement strand
ATATTTTTAACGCCACGGCAAGTGGCACACGACCCCAACGACATGGCCAGGATAGCCCTGAGAAAGTTCCTCGAAGACAAGCAGATCCTGCGGATCCGCTCGATCAACTACGCCGCGCTGCTGATCGCGCTGTCGGTGACCGTCGTGGTGATCGTGTCGGGGACCATCGTGGCCGTGGCCTGGAAGTTCTACTGGTGGGGCGTGGTGGTGGTGTGCTGCTCCACTTTCGTGGTGACCTATCTCTTCTCGCGCTTCGTGCTCAAGAAATTCGTCATCTTCAAGATGAAACCCATCTACCAGATCGTGTTCGACCGCAACCTGCGCACGCGCGACCTGGAGGGCATCTACCTCAAAAAGGAGAACCTGCTGGAGACCGTCACCGCCGAGATCGGCGAATGGGCCGAAAGCAACCGGCAGGAGATCGAGCGGCTGGAGGAGATGGAAAATTTCCGCCGCGAGTACCTCGGCAACTTCGCCCACGAGATCAAGACGCCGGTGTTCAACATCCAGGGCTACCTGTCGACGCTGCTCGACGGCGCGCTCGAAGACGAGAGCGTCAACCGCCTCTACCTCGAACGGGCCGAAAAGAGCACCGAGCGGATAGTGGACGTCGTGACGCGGCTCGACGAGATATCGCGCCTCGAATCGGGCGAACCGCACCTGGAGTACAGCCGGTTCGACGTGGTGGAGCTGGCGCGCGAGATCGCCGACACCTTCGACATGGAGGCCCGCGCGCGCAAGATAAGGATACGGTTCAGGGAGAAGACGCCCGAGGGCCTCACCGTGGTGGCCGACCGGAAGTACATCGCGCAGGTGGTGGTGAACCTCGTCTCGAACTCCATTCGTTACGGCTCGCCCGGCGGCTGGACGCGCATCTCGTTTATCGACATGTTCGACAAGGTGATGGTCGAGGTGGCCGACAACGGCGAGGGGATCGACAAGGAGGACGTGCCGCGGGTGTTCGAACGTTTCTTCCGCACCGACGTCAGCCGCTCGCGCGAGAAAGGGGGCTCGGGACTGGGCCTTGCGATCGTCAAACACATACTCGAAGCGCACGGCGAGACGATCACCGTCCGCAGCGAACTCGGCGTCGGCACGACCTTCTCGTTCACCCTCAGCAAGCTTTGAAGTTTTTGGATCGATGGAAAAATTCGTTATTTTTGTCGACTAACTTTTCGGCATGAAAAACCACGATAAGACCATGACGGCTGCCGGGGCGGTGAAACTGATAAACGACGGCGAGCAGATCGTCACCAGCCACGCCGCCGCAAACCCCCAGGTGATACTTCGCGAACTCGTCGCGCAGAGGGAGCGTTTCTCCGACCTGAAAATATTCCACGTCCTGCCGGTGGGCTACACCGACTACCTGCTGCCCGAATACTCCGGGCATTTTCGTCACGTCACGACCTTCGCGGGGCCGGCGTCGCGCTCCCTTGTCAACGCGGGCCTGGCCGACTTCATCCCCTCGTTCTTCAGGGACGTGCCGGGGCTGCTGGGCGACCGTGTTCCGGTCGACGTGGCGGTGGTAAACGTCTCGCCGCCCGACGCCGACGGATATTGCAGCCTCGGGGTGGCGTGCGACTACAACGTGGCGGCAGTGGAGAACGCCCGCCGGATCGTGGCCCAGGTGAACGAGTGCATGCCGCGCGTGGGTGGCCGCGAGAACGCCGTCCACATCTCGCGCTTCGACGCCATCGTTCCGTGTGCCGATCCGCTGCCCGAGATCCCGCCTCCGGGCGCATCGTCGGCGGTGGAGAGCGCCATCGGGCAACATATCGCCGATCTGGTTAAGGACGGCGACACGCTGCAATTGGGCATAGGGGGAATTCCCGACGCCGTGCTGGGTTTCCTTGGCGACAAAAAAGACCTGGGAATCCACAGCGAAATGTTCTCCGACGGCGCGGTGGGACTTATCCGTGCGGGCGTTGTCAACGGTCGGCGCAAGACGCTGATGCCGGGCCGGCACGTGGCTACGTTCCTCGTGGGCAGCCGCGTGCTGTACGACTTCGTGGCCGACAACCCCGACGTGGTGATGCTGCCGGTCGACCGGGTGAACGACCCGAACGTGATAGCGCAGAACGACAATCTGGTGTCGATCAATTCGTGCCTTGAGGTCGATCTGAGCGGCCAGGTCAACGCCGAGAGCGTGGCCGGGCGCCAGTTCAGCGGCATCGGGGGACAGGTCGACTTCATTCGCGGCGCCCGCATGTCGCGCGGCGGCCGGTCGATCATCGCCATGCCCTCGACGGCGGCGAAAGGCACGGTGTCGAGGATCGTGGCGAACTTCTCGCCGGGTGCGGTGGTAACGACCTCGCGTTGCGACGTCGACCACATCGTCACCGAATACGGGGTCGCCTCGCTGAGGGGTTGCACGTTGCGACAGAGGGCCGAGGCGCTGACAGCCATCGCACATCCCGACTTCCGCAACGGCCTCGCCGAAGAATTTTCCCGTAAATGGCAATAGGATTTATAAAATCTTTTTTTACCTTTACGCCCACAAACCGGAATTTAAGTGTTTCAAGTAATATGTTGAGAAAAATCAGAATCGCGGTCGCATGGGTGGTCTTCATCCTTGCGACCTTGCTTGTATTGGATTTCACGGGGGCGCTGCATGTGTGGCTGGGTTGGATCGCGAAGGTTCAGCTCGTGCCGGCGGTGCTGGCCGTGAACGTCGTGGCGCTCATAGTGGTGGTGTTGCTGACGGTGGTTTTCGGGCGCGTCTACTGCTCCACACTTTGCCCTTTGGGCATCATGCAGGACGGGGTGTCGAACCTGTCGGGTCGGCGCAAGGGAAAGAAGGCGAGATTCCGCCACTCGCGGCCGGTGACGTGGCTGCGTTACGGATTGCTGGTCGTATTTGTGGCGGCGCTCGTGGCGGGAATTTCGGTGGCGGTGTCGCTGCTCGACCCATGGGGGAGCTTCGGACGCATCGCGCAGAACTTCCTCGCGCCGCTGTGGAGGCTGGGTAACAACGTACTGGCCTGGTTCGCCGAGCGGGCCGACAGCTATGCCTTCCACACGGTCGATGTTTATGTCAAGAGCGGCATTGTCCTTGGCGCCGCCGCGCTGTGGCTCGTGGGCCTCGCCGTGCTGGCGTGGTGGAAGGGACGCATCTATTGCAACTCGGTATGTCCGGTGGGAACGTTCCTCGGACTGCTGTCGTCGGCCCCGGTGTTCCGCGTCTCGATCGACGAGTCGAAATGCACCAAGTGCGGCCTGTGCGAAAAGAAGTGCAAGAGCGAGTGTCTCGACTCGAAAGCGGGCACTGTCGATCGTTCGCGCTGTGTGGTGTGCTTCGACTGCCTCAAGGCTTGTAACTTCGGCGCCATCCGGTACAAGGCCGGCAAAACGGTCGTTGTTGGTGTCGGCACAACGAATGAAAAACAGGAGGCAGAGCTGGGTGAAGGGTTGTCGGATCAGGAGAAAAGGATCGAGGGCAAAGTGAATAAAAAAGGGATGAACCGCCGCAATTTCTTCACCGTGGCCGCCCTTGCCGCGGCCGCATCCCCCGCCGCCGTGAAGGCGCAACAGGTGGAGAGGATATTGCTGAAGGTCGACGGCGGACTCGCCGAACTCGAAGATAAGATCCGCCCCGAACGCGCAATCCCCGTCACGCCTCCGGGTTCGGAAGGCGCGCGAAACATGAAACAGCACTGTGTGGCGTGCCAACTGTGCGTCGCCGCTTGTCCCAACAACGTGCTGGTGCCGTCGTCGAAACTCGCAATCCTCATGCAACCCGAGATGACCTTCGAGCGCGGCTACTGCCGTCCCGAATGCGTCGAGTGCGCCGAGGTGTGCCCCGCGGGAGCGATCAAAAAGATCACCCCGGCCGACAAGACCGCCATCTCGGTGGGCAACGCCGTCTACAATCGCGAACTGTGCGTCGTACCGCGCGACAACGTGGCCTGCACCGAGTGCGAACGCCACTGTCCCACCAAGACGATCTCGATGGTGCCCCTCAACGCCGAGGAGGCCGCACGCGAGGCGCGCGGACGTCCGCGTACCCCGATCCTCAAAACCCCCGTGGTCGACCCTACCAAGTGCATAGGCTGCGGCGCATGCGAAAACCTATGTCCCGCCCGGCCGCTCAGCGCCATCCATGTCGAGGGTAATGTCGCACATCACGCTGTTTAATTGTAAATGTAAAGTCAAAGATGGAAACGAAGAAGGATATTACACGCAGGGATTTTTTGAAGGTTGCGGGAACGGGAGCGGTTCTGTCGGCCGCCGCGCTGGCAGGATGCCGTCCGGCCGGTAATAAACCCTCGGCCACGGGAGGCGCCCTCGGCGATATCCCCACCGACAAGATGGAGTATCGCACCAACCCCAACACGGGCGACAGGGTGTCGCTGCTGGGCTACGGCTGCATGCGCTGGCCGGTACACACCGGGGCCGACGGCAGGCAGGAGATCGACCAGGAGACGGTCAACCAGCTCGTCGACACCGCCATCGCCCACGGCGTGAACTACTTCGACACCGCCCCGGCATACATCCGCGGCTGGTCGGAGAGGGCAACCGGGATTGCCCTCGCGCGGCACCCGAGAGACAAATGGTTCATCGCCACAAAGGCGTCGAACTTCGGCGGCCCGTTCGACTTGGAAGGCTGCAAGAACATGTTCCGCCGGTCGATGTCGGAGATGCAGGTCGACTGCATCGACTACTATCTGCTGCACAGCCTCGGAGGCGACCTCGAAGGTTTCCACCAGAGGTTCGTCGACAGCGGATTCCTCGACTTTCTGCTTGAGGAGCGGGCCGCCGGACGGATCCGCAACCTCGGCTGGTCGTTCCACGGCCGCAAGGAGGTGTTCGACTACATCCTCAATTTCCGCGACATCAAGTGGGACTTCTGCCAGATACAGCTCAACTATCAGGACTGGACGATTCCCATCGGCGCCAGCATCGCCGCCGAATACCTCTACAACGAACTCGTCAAAAAGAACGTGGCCGTCGTCATCATGGAACCGCTGCTCGGGGGACGTCTCGCGAGGGTGCCCGAACAGGCGCTCGCCATGATGAACAACATGCACCCCGGGGACACCGCCGCCAAGTGGGCCTTCCGATTTGCCGGCACCCCTCCCGGAGTGCTGACCGTTCTGTCGGGCATGGTGTACATGGAGCACCTTCAGGAGAATCTGCGCACTTTCGCCCCCTTCACCCCGATGAACGATGCGGAGTACGCCGTGCTGGACGACGTGACCGATATTCTGGCAAACGCCGACTACATTCAGTGCACCACGTGCGAATACTGTATGCCGTGCCCTTACGGTCTCGACATACCGCAGATATTTGCCCACTACAACAAGTGCGTCAGCGCGGGTCAAATGCTGACCTCGTCCGACGACGACAACTACAACAAGGCGCGGAGGGCGTTTCTCGTGGGTTACGACCGGAGCGTGTCGAAACTGCGCCAGGCGGATCGTTGCATCAACTGCGAGCAGTGCATGCCCAAGTGTCCGCAGGGGATCAAGATACCTGTCGAGATGGCAAAGGTGGACGCCTACGCCGAAAAACTGCGACAAAAACTCGCGTTTTGATCTCGGGCGCGGGTTTGACGCTGCCGGGGCGACGGCCGATCGGAATGAGTTGGAGGCGCATGCCGAGACTCGGTTCCACGGTCGTCGCCCTGTTTTGTGTGTGCTTTGTTTCCGGCCGGTGTGTCGAGCGGGCCGCCGCCGCCGCCGGCCCGGTGATCCGTACCGTGGCCGCCCCATCCGGCAGGGCGGCCATGCTGGTGATATCGAAGGAGACCATGACCCTCACGGTGCTCGACGCCGACAGCGCCGC
>JAITWC010000068.1 GCA_031285485.1 Alistipes sp. | reverse complement strand
ACAAGTGCAACTTAAAAATAAATCAAAGCAGACATGGCAACGATCGATCTGAGCAGGTACGGCATCACAGGCGCCGTCGAAGTGATCCACAACCCCTCCTACGAGGAACTCTACAAAGCCGAAGTCGACCCGAAGAACTCGGGATTCGAAAAGGGCGTCGAAACAACCACCGGAGCCGTATCCGTCAAAACCGGCGTCTTCACCGGACGCTCGCCCAAAGACCGCTACATCGTGAAGGACGCAACCAGCGACCAGCACATCTGGTGGGACGGAACGATCAACAAACCCGTCTCGACCGACATTTGGAACCATTGCAAGGACCTCGTCCAGAAAGAGCTTTCGAGCAAGAAACTCTATGTCGTGGATACTTTCTGCGGCACCAACAAGGACACCCGCATGAAAGTACGTTTCATCATGGAAGTCGCGTGGCAGGCCCACTTCGTGACCAACATGTTCATCCGCCCCAGTCACTATGAACTCGAAAACTACGGCGAACCCGATTTCGTTGTCCTCAACGGCTCGAAGGTCACAAACCCGCAGTGGAAAGAGCAGGGGCTCAACAGCGAGGTGTTCGTGATGTTCAACCTCACCGAAAAAGTGCAGATTATCGGCGGAACATGGTACGGTGGCGAAATGAAGAAGGGTATGTTCGCAATGATGAACTACTATCTGCCCCTCAAAGGCATGGCCTCGATGCACTGCTCGGCCAACGTGGGCGAAAAGGGCGACGTCGCAGTGTTCTTCGGCCTCAGCGGAACCGGCAAGACCACCCTCAGCGCCGACCCGAAACGCTACCTTATCGGCGACGACGAACACGGCTGGGACGACAACGGAGTGTTCAACTACGAGGGCGGATGCTACGCCAAGACCATCAACCTCTCGGCTGAGAACGAACCCGACATCTGGAGGGCTATCCGCCGCGACGCGCTGCTCGAAAACGTCGTTATCAAAGAGGACGGCACGCCCGACTACTCGGACGGCAGCGTGACCGAGAACACCCGCGTTTCGTACCCCATCTACTTCATCAACAAGATCGTGCTCCCCTCCAAGGCGGGCCACGCCAAGAAGATCATCTACCTGTCGGCCGATGCGTTCGGCGTTCTGCCCCCCGTTTCGATCCTCGACGACGCACAGGCGCAGTACCACTTCCTGTGCGGCTACACCTCGAAGCTGGCCGGCACCGAACGCGGCATCACCGAGCCCGTTCCGTCGTTCTCGCCCGCATTCGGCGAAGCGTTCCTCACGCTCCACCCCACCGTCTACGCCTCGACCCTCTCCAAGAAGATGAAGGAACACGGCGCAACCGCTTATCTCGTGAACACGGGTTGGAACGGCACCGGCAAACGCATCTCGATCAAGGACACCCGCGCCATTATCGACGCCATCATCGACGGTTCGATCAACAGCGCGCCCACGACACACGTTCCGATCCTCAATCTGACGGTTCCGACCAAGTTGGCGAACGTTTCGGAAGGCATCCTCGACCCGCGTCAGACTTATGCAGATGTTGCGCAGTGGGAAGAGAAGGCCCGGTCGCTCGGTTCGAAGTACATCAAGAACTTCGAACAGTACACCGACACCCCCGAAGGCAAAGCCCTCATCCCCGCCGGCCCGAAACTCTGATTGTGCGGCTCAATAGAAAAACGCTCTCGGAAGAGAGGGTACTGAAAAGACCACTTTTGTTTTTCAGATTATCGTTCACAAGTCAATAACATTCAAAATCGCCAAGTCCGGGAATTGGACTTGGCGATTTTTCTGTATTCCCTGAAAAATGTACCTGGAGTGTGGAGTTCCTGCCTTGGCCCGCGCAAAGAGTTTAAGACAGAGAAACAAATCTTAACTTTGGGAGATGGACAAGAACAGTGAAAAAAGGAGTTACGGTCGCCGTTTTGCAGGGCACAGGCTGCGCCGCCGCCTCGGGCGGTTCGCAGGGCTACGAAGGCCCCAAAAAGTTCCGGGGAAGGCTCCGTAGGGCTACGAAGGCTTCAAAAAGTTCCGGGCAAGGCTCCGTAGGCCTACGAAGGCTCCAAAAAGTTCCGGGGAAGGCTCCGTAGGCCTACGAAGGCTCCAAAAAGTTCCGGGCAAGGCTCCGTAGGCCTACGAAGGCTCCAAAAAAGTTCCGGCGAGGCTCCGTAGCCCTACGAAGCCTTCAAAAAGTTCCGGGGAAGGCTCCGTTGCCCAATCCACCTAATGCTATCGAAACACAGACACTTTGCTCCGTTTTTCGGTGGTTGGAAAAAAAAATCACAATTCATAATTCAAATCCGTAATTTCTCCGTAGCTTTGCATCTCAGAAAATTCATTCTGAGAAAATGTTGAAAAATGCAGCCGTTCTGTCCCTCGAAGACGGAACAAAATTTGTGGGCTTCTCCTTCGGTGCCGAAATGTCGGTACAGGGAGAAGTTGTTTTTAATACCTCTATGATCGGCTACCCCGAGTTGTTTTCCGACCCGGGCATGAAGGGCAAGATAGTGGTTCTGACCTATCCCCTGACTGGCAACTACGGTGTGCCGCCACGTGAAATCGAGGACGACCTGCTCCTCAACTTCGAGTCCGAGAAGATGCAGATCGCGGGTCTCGTAGTTACCGACTACTCCGACGAGTACAGCCACTGGAACGCGGTCGATAGTTTGGGCGACTGGCTCCGAGCCAGTGAAGTTCCGGCAATCTGCGGGATCGACACCCGCGCCCTCGCCCAGCACCTGCGTGAAAAGGGCGAACAAAGAGGCACCATCACCATCGAAGGTGCCAAAATGAAACCCGAACCATCCGACCGTATAGCCGAGGTGAGCACCAAAGAGCCTATGGTCTACAACGAGGGAGGTAATCCGACCATCGCCCTGCTCGACACGGGTGTGCGTAACAACGTGATCCGCAGCCTCATCCGCCGCGGAGTAAAAGTCCTGCGCCTGCCTTGGAACGTCGACCTGTCGACTCACGAGTGGGACGGCCTCATGCTGGTGGACGCACCCGGTGACCCGAGCCCCGCGGCGGCAAATGTTGCACGCGCACTCGAAAAAGGCAAACCCGTGTTCGGGGTGTGCGGCGGCGACAAACTGCTCGCACTCGCGGCGGGAGCTAAGATCAAAAAACTCGACCACAGCCACCGCAGCCAGAACCAACCCGTACTCGAAGTCGGCACCGACAACGCTGTCATCACGAACCAAAACCACTCTTGGGCAGTCGATGAGAAAACGCTCCCGACGGGCTGGAAGGTTTGGTACACCAACCTCAACGACGGCAGCACCGAGGGCATCAGCCACAGTACCAAGCCGTTCAGCGCCATAGCCTGGCAACCAGAGGCTACCAACCACCCCGAGGAAGCCGACGCGATATACGACGATTTCATAACCTCAATCCGCAAACACAATGGCACAAAATAATATCAAAAAAGTAGTACTTTTAGGCTCGGGCGCGCTGAAGATTGGCGAGGCGGGAGAGTTCGATTACTCGGGCAGCCAAGCGCTCAAAGCCCTGAAAGAGGAGGGAATAAAAACCGTCCTCATCAATCCCAACATCGCCACGATTCAGACTTCGGAGAACATTGCCGACCGGGTTTACTTTCTGCCAGTGACGCCCGAATATGTCGAGAAAGTAATCGCCCGCGAAAAGCCAGACGGCATCCTGTTAGCGTTTGGCGGGCAGACGGCGCTGAACTGCGGTGTGGCTCTGTACGAGAGCGGCGTGCTCGAAAAGTATAATGTGGAAGTACTCGGGACTCCGGCTCAGTCGATCATCGACACCGAAGACCGCGACATATTCGTAAAGAAGTTAGATGAGATCGGTGTCAAGACGATCAAGAGTAAGGCCGTAACGACGGTGGAAGACGCCAAGGCGGTCGCCACCGGGTTGGGCTACCCCATTATCGTCCGCCCGGCCTACACGTTGGGAGGTTTGGGCAGTGGATTCGCGAACGACGAGGCCGAACTCGATGCCCTCTCGCGCAAGGCATTCACCTACTCGCCACAGATACTTGTCGAAAAATCGCTCAAGGGCTGGAAGGAGATCGAGTACGAAGTGATGCGCGACCGTTTCGACAACTGCATTACGGTGTGTAACATGGAGAACTTCGACCCACTGGGCATCCACACGGGCGAGAGTATCGTTGTGGCTCCGGTGCAGACGCTTAGCAACACCGAGGCGAACAAACTTCGTGCTATTGCGATCCGCATCATCCGCCACGTGGGCGTCGTGGGCGAGTGCAACGTTCAGTTCGCGCTCGACCCTTACAGCGAGGACTACGTTGTGATCGAGGTCAACGCCCGCCTTTCGCGTTCGTCCGCTTTGGCATCGAAGGCCACCGGATTCCCACTCGCTTTCGTGGCTGCGAAGGTGGGTCTGGGTTACGGCCTGCACGAACTGAAGAACTCGGTGACCAAAACCACCACCGCCTTCTTCGAACCGGCGCTCGACTATGTTGTCTGTAAAATACCGCGCTGGGACCTCGGCAAGTTCAAGGACGTGTCGCGCGAACTCGGCAGCAGTATGAAGTCGGTCGGCGAAGTGATGGCCATCGGCCGCAACTTCGAGGAGTGTATGCAGAAGGGGCTGAGGATGATCGGTCAGGGAATGCACGGTTTCGTGGCCAACAAGGAGCTCGCCGTGGCCGACCTCGACGAGGCGCTCACAAAACCCACCGACAAACGCATCTTCCACCTCGCCAACGCCTTCAAGGCAGGCTACACGGTCGACCGCATTTTCGAACTGACGAAGATCGACCGCTGGTTCCTCCACCGCCTCGAATACATCATTCGCCTCGACAACGAACTCGGCGGGTACAACAAACTCGCAGACGTGCCCGACGCCCTGATATTGGAGGCCAAGCAACGCGGTTTCAGCGACTTTCAGATTGCCCGCGAAGTGCTCAAGCCTAAAGACGGTGACATGGAGTGCGAGGTGGCAGCCGTGCGCACCCACCGCAAGATCCGCGGTATAACCCCGGTTATTAAGCGCATTGACACGCTCGCGGCGGAGTATCCGGCGTCGACGAACTACCTATACGTCACCTACAACGGCACGGCGCACGACATCGACTTCGCTCGCGACGGCCAAAGTGTTGTGGTGCTCGGTTCGGGCGCCTACCGCATCGGGTCGTCCGTCGAGTTCGACTGGTGTTCGGTCAACGCCGCCGCTACGATCCGCAAGAGTGGCCTGCGGTCAATCATAATCAACTACAACCCCGAGACGGTGTCGACCGACTACGACATGTCGGACAGACTCTATTTCGACGAACTGACGCTCGAAAGGGTTTTGGATATTACCGACCTTGAGGTGCCGAGCGGAGTTGTGGTTTCGATGGGCGGCCAGATACCTAACAACCTCGCCATGAGGCTATATGCCAATAACGTGCCGCTGTTAGGCACCACCGCCGTAAACATCGACAGGGCCGAAGACAGGCACAAATTTTCGTCAATGTGCGACGAGTTGGGTATCGACCAGCCGCGCTGGAAGGAGCTGACTTCGCTCGATGATATCTACAAGTTCGCTGACGAGGTGGGCTTCCCTCTACTGATCCGTCCCTCTTACGTGCTGAGCGGCGCGGCGATGAACGTCGTGTCGAACAGGGGCGAACTCGAACACTTCCTCACTCTCGCCACAAACGTTTCGAAACAGCATCCGGTAGTGGTAACAGAGTACCTGACCCACGCCAAGGAGATCGAGATCGACGCCGTGGCACGCGACGGCGAAGTGGTGATCTACGCAATATCGGAACACGTCGAGTACGCGGGCGTCCACTCGGGCGACGCGACGATGGTGTTCCCGGCGCAGAAGATGTATGTCGAGACTATGCGCCGAGTCAAGAAGATCGCACGCGAAGTTGCGCGCGGCCTCCAAATCACCGGCCCGTTCAACATGCAACTTATGGCCAAGAACAACGACATCAAAGTGATCGAGTGCAACCTTCGGGCCTCGCGTTCGTTCCCGTTCGTGTCGAAAGTTCTGAAAGTCAATTTTATCGAGATAGCCACCAAAGTTATGCTCGGCCAGGAGGTCGAGATTCCTCACAAGTCGGCCTTCGAACTCGACTATGTGGGCATCAAGGCTCCGCAGTTCTCATTCTCGCGGTTGCAGAAAACCGATCCGGTGCTCGGCGTCGAGATGGCGTCGACGGGCGAGGTAGGTTGCTTGGGCGACGACTACTCCGAGGCTATTCTGAAGTCGATGATCTCGGTTGGTTACGCGATCCCCGAGAAGAACATTCTTCTGTCGACCGGCGACGCCCGCACCAAAGCCGACCTGCTGCCCGCAGCGCGTTCGCTCGCCGCGAAAGGCTTCAACCTCTTTGCAACGAAGGGCACGGCCGACTACCTCGCGCAGAACGGCATCGCGGCCGAAGTGCTAAACTGGCCCGACAGCCCCGCCAAACCCAACACGCTCGACTACATCAAGGAGCGCAAGGTCGATCTGGTAATCAACATCCCCAAAGACCTCTCGGCGGCCGAACTGAGCAACGACTACACGATCCGCCGCAGTGCCATCGACTTCAACGTGCCGCTGATAACTAACGCCCGCCTCGCGAGCGCCTACGTCGACGCGATCACTCGCCTCTCCCCGGCCGACATCAAGATCAAAGCTTGGGACGAATATTAGAGATGAATGTTAAAAAAAAGGAGAACCTGTCTCAAAACGCGATTAGACAGGCTCTTTTTTTTGTAGTCTATTTGTGATTTTGGCATATCATCTACGCCTGCCTGCGCAACACCTGCTCCTCGCGCCGTATCGAGGAGTTCGTGGCTAACGACGTGCGCTTCATGTGGCTTG
>JAITWC010000169.1 GCA_031285485.1 Alistipes sp. | reverse complement strand
AAGGTGCGAATCATGAAAATGAACCTGAGAGAATTATTCCGAAAATCGGAAAATGCGGAAACCGCCGAGGGTGGAGTTCCCAATGAGAAGCCATCACCGGTGGACAGGGCGATGGGTAACCTTATTAAAATGAAGGAGGCGACCAGAATCCTGAAAGCCTCCGCCCCGACCGTGCGCAAATACGCTCGGCTCGGCCATTACAAGGAGTACCGCTTCGGCGAGAAGCTGGTCTTCTACGACAAGGAGGAGATACTGAATTTCATCCTGAACCGGTGCCGCGCGGCGGAAGAATCGTAGTCCGATGAAGAAGGAACAAGATTCTTCGGGCAAGCGGTCGCGTAACGAGCGCATCGAAGCGTTCCTGCGGGAGCGTTATGCGTTCCGGTACAACACGGTCAAGAGCCGGACGGAGTATCGGGCGGCGGGTACCCCATCTGTGGACATGGCAGGGACGGCAGGCGGCGCGTTCCAGCCCGTCACCAAATTCTGCCTGAACTCCATCCGGCGCGAACTCGACCGCACGACCGGGATCACCACCTCGGCGGAGAACGTCCGCGCGATCCTCGAAAGCGACTTCGCCGAGCGGGTCAATCCGGTACAGAGCTATTTCCGAGGACTACCCAAAGCCACGGGGCGGGAGGCCATCGCCCGGCTCGCCGCGACCGTTACGGTGCGCAACCCCGAGCATTGGATGGAGTACCTAACAAAGTGGCTCGTGGGCGTGGCGGCGAACGCTCTGTGCGACGTCGGTTGCCGGAACCACGTCTGCCTCGTGCTGACGGGCGAGCAGGGAAAGTTCAAAACAACGTGGCTCGACCATCTCTGCCCCACGTCGCTCCGAAGCTACCTGTTCACCGGCAAGATCGATCCGCAGAACAAGGACGTGCTGACGCTGATCGCCGAGTACCTGTTCATCAACATCGACGACCAGTTGAAGGCCCTGAACAAGCGGGACGAGAACGAGCTGAAGAACCTGATTACCACCCCGGCGGTGAAGTATCGCCGCCCATACGACGTATATATCGAGGAATATTCGCATTTGGCCAGCTTCATGGCCTCGGTGAACGGCAACGATTTTCTGACCGACCCCACGGGTTCGCGGCGGTTCCTGCCTTTCGAGGTCGTGGCGATAGACATCGCGGCGGCGCAGGCGGTCGATATGGACGAGGTGTATGCCGAGGCGATGGGGCTGTTGGATGTTTGTTATCGCTACTGGTTCGACGACGGTGAGATCGAGGAACTGCACCGCCAAAGTTCGGCGTTCCACGTTCAGACCATCGAGTACGAGATGTTGCTGAAAGGCTTCGAGCCACCGCCGACACCTCTCACGGACGACTGCTTTATGACCTCCAGCGAGATAATGAGTTATCTCGAAGCCCACACGACGCTGAAACTTTCCGAACGGCGCATGGGCGAGGCGTTGCACAAGGCGGGGTTCGAGCGGAAATCCAAACGCGTAGGTGGCAACCCCGTCTATGTGTGGCTGATCCGCAAGGTCGCGCCCAATCCTTTTATATCTCAGGTTTTTTAGTAATCATATTACTACAATGGAGTCTAAAACGGTGAAAGGAAAGGGATTGCGGCGTAGTAACTGCGGTAATAGCCTGTTTACTACAACCTACTACGCTACTACATAATGTAGTGTGTAGTAAGGAAAATCTTCAAAAACTCAAAAAAGATGACAAACGTTAAAAATGTCAGTATCAAAGGATTCCTCGCCGGACTGGGGATCGCACCGAAGACGGAGCGCGGCTCCTATGGAATGTACCTCTCCCCGCTACGGGAAGAATCCACGCCGAGTTTCAAGGTCGATTACGGCCAAAACCTGTGGTATGATTTCGGCACGGGCGAGGGCGGGAGCATTATCGACCTTGTTGCGCGGATGGAAAATTGTACCGTCGGCGAAGCTATCAGGCGGTTGGAGAATGGCGTGGCGGGCGGCGGCTTGTCCGTCATCGACCTATACAATAGAGGTACGACTATTGGTGCGGTTGACGGCATAGCGATGGACAAAGCTCCATCCTCTTTTCACGGGAATAACCGAGTGGCGCCACAACACCCCGCCCCTGCCAACTCTGGTATAGAAATCGTCTCGGTCGGCGAATTGGAGCACCCCGCCCTCGTGGAGTACCTGAATGAGCGTGGCATCGACCCGGCCACGGCGCGGACGTATTGCAATGAAGTTCGTTACCGTATCGGCGGTAGGGAGTATTTCGCCATCGGCTTCCGCAACGATGCAGGAGTGTGGGAGTTGCGTAACCGGAATTTCAAGGGGAGTAGCACCCCGAAGAACATCACCACGATCCGCAACGGCTCCGACACGGTCATGGTATTCGAGGGCTTCATAGACTTCCTCTCCTATCTGTCGCTGAAACAAAACCCATCGCCCATCATCGACACCGCCGTTCTAAACTCGGTCGCCAACCTGCGGCGGGCGATCCCGTTCCTCGAAACGCACCGAACGATCCACGCTTTCCTCGACAACGACGAGGCCGGGCGTAAAGCACTGGCCGACCTGCGCGAGTTATTGCCCGGCTCGGAAGTGGTCGATCAGTCGCCGTTCTATCGCAAGCACAAAGATCTGAACGACTACTGGAGGGAGCAGGCTACCGACAAAATTAAGCGGCAATCTCCAACGGAACATACCAACGCCGCCGTACAGGTTAGGCGGTCAATGTCGGTAAAACCGGTGAAAAAGAGAGGCCGAGGCGTGTAACGTGAGCCTCGTGCGAAAGGTATTGCAAGACGTCAGTTTGTGGCCACGATGCCACGAAACTGCGCTTGCCCGCCCGAGACGCTTGCGCTGGCGGGGAACGGTGATAATCGCTTACCGCTCTCATTTACCGAAGACTTCAATCGAAGTCATACGCAGAATAAGTCGGAGTGCCCGCAGGCACCTCTCGACAGTTTTTTTAACGAATAAATTTCGAGTAAGATGAAAAGCAAAATGATAAAATTCCGATGCTCCCAATCCGAGAAGGAGCGAATCGACGGCTTGGCCCATGAGGCGGGTACGACCACCTCGGAGTATTGCCGCCAACAATCGCTGACAGGGCGGATACTCGCCAACAAAACTCTGTCGCCCGACGAAATCGCCTACTTCAGAGCGTTGAAGGAGCACAACAACGGGCTGGCTCGGATGGGCAACCTTATCCGACAGAGAGACCCCGACCTATTCCGGGCCATCGCTGAATTTTTGGAGCGGTCGCGCGAACTTTA
>JAITWC010000154.1 GCA_031285485.1 Alistipes sp. | reverse complement strand
CTGACGAACTCGCCCTTGCGAATCTCGAACGATATGCCCTTGAGGGCTCGCACGGTTTCGCTGCCGACCTGAAAATCGCGGTGCAGGTTCTCTATCTTGATTATCGTTTGCATTGAACTGTCATGTTTTGCGTGATGGCACTCATTATCTCGGCCCTCCGGGGCCTCCGCCTCCCGCGGGGCCTCCTCCCGGCGGGCGCGGCATTATGCTCGCCGCCTCGCGCTTATCGGCCTTTTCACCTCCCGACGAGACGGACAGCACCACCTCCTGTCCCGCGGAAACCCCGCTGCGGGCGATTGCGTGTACACCGTCGCCAAGCCCGATAGCAACCGCCTGCCGGGTGATCGACCCGTCCGTCCTCACCCAAACGCCGTCGCCTTCCACCGGGCCGCCCGCCATGTTCACACTACCTGCCAGTTCGGGCCCGGGCATGAAATTGAGCGCTTCGAGCGGAACGACGAGCCCCGGCTCCGAGGCGACGGTGATGGTGGTACTGGCCGTCATCCCCGGGAACAGCTTCTCTTCGGGGTTGGGAGCGTCTATGATAACCGTGTATGTCACCACGTTGGAAGTCACCACCGGTTGCAGGCGCACCTGATTGACCGTGCCGGAGAAGGTGTCGTCGGGGTATGAGTCCACGGTAAACGACACCTGTTGCCCCACGCGCACCTGCCCGATGTCGGCCTCGTCCACGTCGGCTTCCACCTGCATTTTGGTCAAATCTTCGGCGATGGTGAAGAGCGTCGGCGTGGAGAACGACGCGGCCACGGTCTGGCCTATATTCACGGCCCTGTCGAGCACCACCCCGTCGATGGGCGAGTAGATGTAGGCGTAGGAGAGGTTCACCTCTGCCTGCGAGAGCGCTGCCTTTGCGTTTTCGAGCACCGTCTCTGCCTGATTGAGACGGTTCACGGCCTCCTCGTAGGATACCTGCGTGGCGGCCTTCGCGTTGTAGAGTGTCTCCACCCGCTCGTGGTTCTGCCGGGCGTAGTCGAGGTCGCTTTGGCCCGAGCGCAGGGTCGCCTTGGCCTGGTTCAACCGTTCGAGCAGGGTATTGGTTTCGAGCCGGGCAAGCAGTTGTCCCTTCGTCACCTGTGAATTATAATCCACGTATATCTCCTCGATAACGCCCGACACCTGCGTGCCGACCTCGACTTCCTCGACGGGCTGGACGTATCCGGTCGCCATGACCGTCGTTTCCACTGTGCCCTGCGCGACAGTGGCGGTCTGGAAGGTCACGCCGCCCGCTCCGCCTTTGCATTTCACCAAAGCTATCGCCACGGCCGCGAGTACCGCCATCCCCATAATCCATTTCATTCTTTTCATATCCGTATTACTATTTTTATAAATTTCACATCGTGATCTCTTCGCCCATGTAGACGTCGAGAACCTTGCGGCGTAGCATGAAGCCGTATTTGTTCCGGATGTAGTCGTTCATGGCGCTGATGTAGTTGTTTTGCTGTTGTAGCATTTCGACCGCCGTGATGGCCCCCTGCTCGAACTTCAGTCGGTAGGTGTCGAACGAGGCACTGTAAGCGTTGCTGCGGATCTCCGACGAGCGGTATTTGCTCTCGGCGGCAACCACGCTGCGGTACTGTTGTGTGACGGTCTGTTCTATGTCAAGGGCGGTTTGACTGCGCTCCAACTCCGCCTGTCGGAGGGCTATACGGCTTTGGGTGACGTTCGATTTGGTGCGCCCGCGGTTGAAAAGCGGGATGGAGACGGAGATGCCCACCTGTTGGTTGAAGCGGTCGGAGAGCTGCGAGCCGAAGTTTGAGAATTGGCTGTGCCCCGTTCCGATCCCGGCGTTGGCGCTTATGGTGGGAGCGTATGCGGCCCGCGAGATACGCACCCCCGTCTCGGCGATTTCGACGTTGTAGTCGCTGATGCGCACGTCGGGCAGGCTCTCCATCGAGCGGGCGAGCACATCCTCCTCGGAGGGCATCACGCCCATCCGTTCCAGTGCGGAGTCGTCGGGATAGACTATCTCTATGTCGGTGGCCATATCCATCGACATAAGTCCCTTGAGGACGTTGAGGCTGTTGTCGCGGTTTATCCGCGTTTCGAAGATGTTGTCGAGGTCGCTCGCGTGCTGGGCTTCGAGCAGCAGATAGTCGCTTTCGAGGATGTCGCCCGACCCGTACCGCGCCTTACCTTGCCGCAGTTGCTCCTCGCTCGCGGTGGCTATGGACTGTTGGTATCGGAGTAATTCCTCGTTGCCGAGGGCGGTGAGGAACGATTCGAGCACCTGTATGGCAAGTTCGTTGTCGTACTGCCCTGTGCGTAAGGCGGCCTGCTCGGCCGCGAGGCGGCTTTTCTCGATTGTGGCGTTCACGCTGCCGCCCTGCCAGAGCGTCACGCCCGCGTTGACGGAGTAGTTGCCCCCCACGGTGCCGGCCTCTCCTGTCGTGTGCGAGAAACTCTCGCCGACAGAGGCGGTAAGGTTGGGCCGACGGTCGCGTTTCGACTGGTCGTAGAGGTCGCGGTTTGCGGTTTCGTTCAGGGCCACCGATTGGCGGTTGTAGTTGCCCGTGGCGACGATCGAAAGACACTCTTGAAGTGTCAGCCGCCGTACCCCGCCCGAACCCTCCTGCGCCGCGGCGGGAAAGGAGGCTAGCGCCAATAGAAATATAAAAAAATATCGAGCCATAATATGACGGTATGTGTTGTTTACGGAGCAAAGGTATGGGCCACGGCGGCGGCGCGTATACGCCACGGAACGAACTGTCGGTTTTGGCGAATGAACCGACATGGAGAGGGAATGAAAGGCGAAGACGGAGTGTAGGTGCGCATATTTTGAGGCGTAGGTGGCTCGTGGCGGCGGACATTACGAACGCGATTTGTCCGTTTCACGGGAAAAACGGGGCGTTTGGTTGAATATTTTCTTTTTATAAAGTCCTCGCACGTTACTTTGCGTCCGATACTTAAAGTGCAGGACAATAAATGAAAACACGAAATTTTCTTGTAGTTGCGACGCTCTTCGCCCTCGCCTCCACTCTCACCCTCGCGGGATGCACCGCCGACG
>JAITWC010000078.1 GCA_031285485.1 Alistipes sp. | reverse complement strand
GGACGTAGCGGTCTGAAACTTCCCGCCGTCTCGCTCGGACTGTGGCATAATTTTGGCAGTGTCGACCGTTACGAGAATTACTCGGCCATTGCCCTTGCAGCGTTCGACGCCGGCGTCACCCACTTAGACTTGGCGAACAACTACGGCCCCGTGCCAGGCTCGGCCGAGACAAATTTCGGACGCATCATGCGCGAAAGCCTCGGCGCGCACCGCGACGAGATCATCGTCTCCACAAAGGCCGGATACACCATGTGGGATGGCCCCTACGGAGACTGGGGGTCGAGAAAATATCTGCTCTCCAGTCTCGACCAGAGTCTCCGCCGGATGGGCCTCGACTATGTGGACATATTTTACTCGCACCGCCCCGACCCCGACACGCCACTCGAAGAAACGATGGGCGCGCTTTCGGATGCCGTGCGACAGGGCAAGGCGCTCTACGTCGGTATCTCGAACTACGACGACGAGCAGACGCGCGCCGCGGTTGCGATGCTGCGCGTCAACGGCACACCGTGCCTGATCCACCAGGCGAAATACTCGATGTTCGTGCGCCGACCCGAGGAGGGGCTGTTGGAGACTTTGGAGCGCGAAGGAGTCGGCCTTATCGCCTTCTCGCCCCTTGCACAAGGGCTGCTGACTGACCGATACCTGCACGGAGTCCCGGCCGGCTCGCGAGCCACAAAAGAGGTGTTCTTCCACCGCAACGATCTCACCCCCGAGTTGCTCGTCAAGATTTCGCGCCTGAACGACATAGCCGCCCAGCGAGGCCAAACTCTCGCCGAGATGACCCTCGCATGGTTGCTGAAAGACGGCCGCGTAACAAGTGTGCTGATAGGAGCAAGCTCCGTGGCCCAACTCCACGACAACCTCAATGCCATCTACGCCCCCGACTTCACCACCGGAGAACTCGACGACATCGAGGCTATACTCAAATAGCTACACCGCGCGCAACCTAAAGCTGGTAGAGGTAACGGCGAATACTCTTCTTCGGGGTTTTCTCGAACTCGGTGGGATAGATCACTATGCTGGCGACTCTCTCGTAGGGTGCGACGAGGGTGTTTAGCTCGTCCAGATTGCTCTCCATGATGTCGGGGATGGTTTCGTCGGCCACGCCTTCGGTTTGGGCGGTATCGTAGTCGGGATAGACCATAGCCACGAGCCGTCCTTCACGTTCGACCACCAACGACTCCATAACGAGATAAAGGTTGTTGAGTTTGGCCTCGATCTCCTCCGGGTAGATATTCTGGCCGCTGGCCGACAGTATCATAGTTTTCGACCGGCCGCGAATGTAGAGAGTGCCGTCGTCATCCATTGTACCTATGTCGCCGGTGCGGAGCCACCCTTCGCGCAGAACCTCGCGCGTTGCGACATCGTTTTTATAGTATCCCTTCATCACGTTTTCGCCTCGCACGATGATTTCGCCGGCGATGTTTGCGGGGTCGGGCGAATCTATCTTCACTTCGAGGTAATTTTGAAGGAACCGCCCCACGGATCCCGGCTTGAAACCCGTCCAGTAGGTGTAACTGACCAAAGGCGCCGTTTCGGTCATTCCGTATCCCACCGTGATAGGGAATCTTATGCGCATCAGAAACTCCTCGGTGTCGGGACTTACGGCAGCTCCGCCCACTATGAATTGACCTACCGTGCCACCGAACACATCCAGCAGTTTCTTGCGAATGGTCGAGTAGATGGCCTTGTCGATTAGAGGAATTTTGAGTGCCCATCGCATTGCACCCTTTTCGAGCAACGGAGCGACCTGCTTGCGGTAGATTTTTTCGAGAATGAGCGGCACGCAGCAAACGAGATGCGGCTTCACCTCAACCATAGCCTCCATCAGGATTTTGGCGACGGGAATCTTGCCCAATAGCGTAACGTGCGTCCCCTCGGCCATCGGACTCAGAAAATCGAATGCGCAACCGTAAGCGTGGGCCAACGGCAGGAACGACAGTACGCGGCTGCCCTTGAAATATATCTTCTCGTCGATGGCGAACTGCACGTTGGCCGTCAGGTTGTTCACCGTAAGCATCACCCCCTTGCTGTAACCGGTTGTGCCGCTCGTGTAGTTCAGCAGAATCACACGGTCGTTCGGGATGTCGGGATATTTGATGTGGTCTGCCGCAAAACCGTCAGGGTAGGCATCGCGATAGTGTTTGGTGATGTCTTTTTGAAACCTGTTTAAATGGTGCCCGTCGCGTTCGTATATGCAGTGAAAATCGGTTAGCGAGAATACCGCCTCGATACGTTCGACCTGTTCGGGCTCGATGGCGTCCCAATAGTTGTCGCCGACGAACAGCAGCTTGCTTTCCGAGTGGTTGATAATATGGATGATGTCATTGTTGTTGAAGTCCTGCAATATGGGTACTATGACGGCACCGTAGGTCATAGTGGCGAGATAGGCGATGCACCAACGGGGATTGGCTCGCCCGAGAAGTGCAATTTTGTCGCCCTGTTTTATCTTCGCCTTTTCGAACAGCAGATGGATCTTGGCGATCTCCTTGGCCATTTCGCAGTATGAGAAGGTCTCCTTTTTGAAATAGTCGGTAAGTGCGGGCAGTTCGCGGTTGTCACAAAAGCTCCGCTCGTAGATTTTAATAAGGTTTACGTCCAGCATAACCGTTTTAGTTTACGTTATTTACAACAATGGCGTAAAGCTAATAAAAATAAGTCGGGAAAACGGTATCGTCTTTTGCTGGCGTCGGAAAATCTTTACGAGGGGAGAAACGAAATTGCAAAATAGTGCTCCGGCCAAAAGAGGACGTAAGTACATATTATCAATAAATTACATGGTTCGGCCCCGGTGGGCATGGAAAAACGAAATTTTGGGCGCGTAAACTGAACTGTGTCTCATCACGCAAAAGAAGAAGCCGACTGGTACGAGCGACCGCGCGCCCGCCGGAGGACGATTCGCCAAAATATTTTTGGCAATTAAGATTTCTTTTCTACCTTTGTCCCCGTTATGACAAACTTTAGCGCCATCCATCGCCATTACCGTGTCTCGCAGAGGTAGGGTCTGAGGTTGTGTTTGGCGGCAAACTATAAAAGGGCTTACCTCGAAAGGGTGGCCCTTTTTCGCATTAAAAAAACTTTGAACCATAATGATAAGAATCGCAATCCAGGCCAAAGGACGCCTGAACGAACAAAGCATCGAACTATTGAGGGAGTCGGGGGTGTCGGTCGACGAGAACCGCCGCAAGTTTCTCACCCGCTCCGAGAGTTTCCCGCTGGAGGTGCTCTACCTGCGCGACGACGACATTCCGCAGGCCGTGTCGATGGGCGCTGCCGATCTGGGCATCGTGGGCCTCAACGAGGTTGCCGAGAAGGGTTTCGCGGTCGACGTGGTACTCAAACTCGGTTTCGGCGGCTGCCGCGTGTCGTTGGCCGTGCCCAAAAGCGTAGACTACTCCGACCCGCGGTGGTTCGAGGGACGGCGCGTGGCCACCTCCTATCCGCGCATACTTAAAGAGTACTTCGCGCGCGAGGGCGTCACCGCCGAGATCCACGAGATAGCGGGATCGGTGGAGATAGCCCCGGCGGTGGGGATGGCCGACGCCATTTTCGACATCGTGTCGAGCGGCGGCACTCTGGTGTCGAACGGACTGGTGGAGGTTGAGAAGGTGCTCCACTCCGAGGCTGTGCTCATTGCCCGGCCAGGACTGGAGCCCGAAAAGCAGGCGCTTTTGGAGCAGCTGAAGTTCCGCGTCGGCGCCGCCCTCGAAAGCCGCGGCATGAAGTACTTGTTGATGAACCTGCCCACCGCGTCTGTCGAGCGCGCCATAGATATCCTGCCCGCCATGCGCTCGCCGACGGTGATGCCGCTCGCCCAGGAGGGATGGTGTTCGCTCCACTCGGTGGTGCGCCAGGAAGACCTGTGGAACAAGATCGAGGCCCTCAAGGCGATCGGTGCGGAAGGAATCCTCGTTCTTGCACTCGAAAAAATCATAAAGTAATCGGCTGAACGCAGTAGAATAATTATGGTCAACATATACATAAACCCGCCCGCCGAGGACTGGGACGGGCTTATCCAAAGAGCAAGCGCCGACGAGGAGAGCGACATCACCGCGCGCGTCGAGCAGATAGTGCGCCTGGTGAGGCGCGGCGGAGACAGGGCGCTGCGCGAACTGACGGCCGAGATAGAAAGCCGCGAGGCGGGCGCGCTCGAAGTAACGCCCGAGGAGTTCGACGCCGCGGCGGGCGCGATACCGTCCGAACTGGCCGACGCCATCGAGACCGCCGCCGCCAACATCCGCCGTTTCCACGAGGCGCAGCGCACCGCCGGGCTCGACGTCGAGACATCGCCGGGGGTTCGCTGCCGTCGCCGGGCGGTGCCCATCCAGCGGGTCGGGCTTTACGTTCCGGGCGGCACGGCGCCGCTGTTCTCGACCGTGCTGATGCTCGCCATTCCGGCACGCGTGGCCGGATGCCCCGAGGTTGTGCTGTGTACTCCGGCGGGCCGCGACGGGAGCGTTGCCCCGGCGGTGCTGTGGGCGGCCCGGCTTTGCGGCGTCGACCGGGTGTTCAAAGTCGGTGGCGCGCAGGCCATCGCGGCTATGGCTTGTGGCACGGAGACCATTCCTCGGGTCGACAAGATCTTCGGCCCCGGCAACCGCTACGTCACCCGCGCCAAACAAATAGTGAGTATGGCCGACTGCGCGGTGGACATGCCCGCCGGACCGTCGGAGGTGCTGGTTATGGCCGACGGCGGGGCGGTGCCCGGGTTCGTTGCGGCCGACATGCTGTCGCAGGCCGAACACGGGGCCGACTCGCAGGCGATTCTGGTGTGCGACGACGAGGCGTTTGCCCTCGACGTGCGCCGGGCGATAGAACCGCAGCTGGCCGCCCTGCCGCGCCGCGAGACGGCCGAAAAGGCTCTCGAAAACAGCCGGATCGTGGTGTTGCCGAGCCGCGGGGAGATGATCCGGTTCGCCAACGCCTACGCCGCCGAACACCTCATAATCCAGATGTCCGATCCGTGGAAAGTTGCGGGGGCTATCACCGCCGCCGGCAGCGTGTTCATCGGCCCGTGGTCGCCCGAAAGCGCCGGCGACTACGCCTCTGGCACCAACCACACACTCCCCACCGCCGGATGGGCGCGCTCCCACAGCGGGGTGAGCCTCGACAGTTTCGTGCGGCAGATCACCTTCCAGGAGCTGTCGCGCGGCGGTCTCGGGTCGCTCGCACCCGCCATGGTCACGATGGCACGGGCCGAGGGGCTCGACGCCCACGCAAACGCCGTCACACTTCGTTTAGCGGATAATTGATCATGCGAATCGAGAGTTCAAACCTCCGTGCGGAGAGCGTTTTGATGGTAGCGGCCCCGGCCGCTACCACTAAAACAACCCGTTTGGTACCTTCGACCGAGGCCGAAACCATCAAAACAACCCGTTTGGTACCTTCGACCGAGGCCGAAACCATCAAAACAACCCGTTTGGTACCTTCGGCCGAGGCCGAAACCATCAAAACAACCCGTTTGGTACTTTCGGCCGGGGCCGAAACCTTCCCACGGACAGTTTCAACCCTTAATTCGCGTTGACAAATGAATAATAAAGTTTTGCGGCTGGTGCGGCCCAACATACTCAACCTCACGCCATATTCTACGGCGCGGGACGAATACAAAGGGCCACTGGGCATATTCCTCGACGCCAACGAGAACCCATATCCCGACGCTGACGGCGGCGGTTTCAACCGCTATCCCGACCCCGCGCAACGCGAAGTGAAGGCGCTGCTGTCGGAGATCAAGGGCGTGGCGGCCGACAGGATCTTCGTGGGCAACGGAAGCGACGAGGCGATCGACCTCGCGTTCCGCGTGTTCTGCGAACCCCGGACGGACAACGCCATCGCCATCGCCCCCAGCTACGGCATGTATCGCGTGGCGGCGGCCATAAACGACGTGGAGATGCGCGAGGTGAGGCTCGGTGCCGACTTCTCGCTCGACTCCGGGGCGATCATGGCGGCGACGGACGAACACACCAGGCTGCTGTTCCTCTGCTCGCCCAACAACCCGAGCGGCAACCTCTTTCCGCGCGGGCAGATCGCCGCACTGATCGACGGGTTCCCGGGAATGGTGATCCTCGACGAGGCTTACACAGACTTTGCGCCCGAGGGGTCGAGCTTCCTCGGAGACCTCGACCGCTACCCCAACCTGGTCGTGCTTCAGACCCTTTCGAAGGCGTGGGGCATGGCAGGCCTGCGGCTCGGGCTGGGGTTCGGCGCGCGGGAGGTGATCGACATCTTCTCGCGGGTGAAGTATCCCTACAACGTCAGCGCGGCGGTGCAGGGCATTGTCGCCGAACGCCTCCGGGAAAGTGCGCGGGTGGCGGCCCAGACAGCCGAGATCGTATCCGAGCGCGCGCGCGTAATGGCCGCCCTCGAAGCGAGCCCCGCCATAGCGACGGTCTTCCCGAGCGACGCGAACTTCGTGCTGGTGCGCACCACCGGCAACCCCCGCGAGATGTACGATAAACTAATCGCGCAGGGAATAATCGTTCGCGACCGCTCGCGGATCCCCGGCTGCGAAGGCACCCTGCGCATCACCGTGGGCACCCCCGCCGAGAACGACAAACTACTCGAAACGATATGAAAAAAGCACTCTTCATAGACCGCGACGGCACTCTGGTGGTCGAAACGCCGTCCGACGACCTGTACGTCAGCGTCGACAACCTGCAATTCCTGCCCGGCGCCATTTCGGGCATGAAGGCCATCGCCGGGCTCGACTACGAACTGGTGCTGGCGTCGAACCAGGACGGACTCGGTAAAGACTTCTACCCCGAGAACATATTCCGGGACTCGCACCGCATCGTGCTCGGCACGCTGGCCAGCGAGGGAGTTTACTTCGACGACCAACTGATCGACCCCACCATGCCGGAGGACAACGCCCCGACGCGCAAGCCGGGCACGGGAATGTTCGGCAAGTATCTGGGCGGTGACTACGACATGGCGGCCAGCTACGTAATAGGCGACCGAATCACGGACGTGCTTCTCGCGCGCAACCTCGGCACCCGCGCGATACTGATCCGCCCGCGCGAGGAGGGGACTGCAATGGTTGCGGCCGAAGGGTTGCAGGATGTGTGCGCCCTCATCACCGAAGATTGGGCCGAGATCGCCGAGTTCCTGCGCCTCGGGGAGCGCACCACCACAGTGGAACGCCGCACCGGCGAAACCGACATCACCGTCGCCATAGACCTCGACGGCCGTGGGGCGTCGTCGATAGACACGGGCCTGAAATTCCTCGACCACATGCTCGACCAGATAGTCCACCACGCCGGAGTCTCGCTGAGCGTCCGCGCAAAGGGCGACCTCGAAGTCGACGAACACCACACGATGGAGGACGTTGCGATAACCCTCGGCGAGGCGATAATAAAAGCGTTGGGCGACCGCCGCGGCATAGAGCGCTACGGCTTCGCGCTGCCGATGGACGAGTCGCGGGCGATGGTGCTCGTCGACCTTGGCGGAAGGATCGACTTCGAGTGGAGCGTGGGTTTCACTCGCGACCGCGTGGGCGACGTGCCCACCGAGATGTTCAAGCACTTCTTCAAGAGCCTCGCCACGGCAATGCGCGCCAACCTGCACATAGCCGCCCGCGGCGAGAACGATCACCACATAGCCGAGGCGATCTTCAAGGCGTTCGCCCGCGCCCTGCGAGCCGCCGTCCGCCGCGACCCGTTCAACTATACCCTACCCTCAAGCAAAGGTGTGATATGATCGAGATAATTCCTGCAATAGACATCATAGGCGGCCAATGCGTGCGGCTGACCCAGGGCGACTACGCCCGCAAGAGCGTCTACTTCAACGATCCGTCGGAAGTGGCGGCCCGCTACGCCGACGCCGGTGTTCGCCGCCTGCATCTGGTAGACCTCGACGGGGCCAAAGCCTCCGAGCCGCGCAACCTCGCCGTGCTTGAGGCCGTTGCGCGCCGCACCGGTCTCGACATACAGTGGGGTGGCGGCATTAAGAGCGCGGCGGCCCTGCGCAGCATGTTGGACGCGGGCGCGAACCGGGCGATAATCGGCAGTGTGGCCGTCACCACCCCCGAAGCATTCGAGGAGTGGCTGGGAGAATTCGGCCCGGAACGAATAGTCCTCGGCGCCGACACCCGCGACGGCCGGGTGGCGACCCACGGCTGGCTCGAAGAATCGGCCCTCACCG
The DNA here is from genome assembly GCA_031285485.1 of Alistipes sp. Taxonomy (GTDB): domain Bacteria; phylum Bacteroidota; class Bacteroidia; order Bacteroidales; family Rikenellaceae; genus UBA940. Next base: position 6,050 of record JAITWC010000078.1, on the reverse strand, counting down.
CCGCCGGACTGATCGAACGTTTCTCCATCAAGGCGGGTCTCACGCAGGCCATAGTCACCGACATCTCGCGCGACGGGATGCTCACCGGCCCGGCGTTCGAACTCTACGCCGAACTGCAACGCGCTTTCCCCGGCGTCGACATCACCGCCAGCGGAGGCATCTCCAACGCGCAGGACATAGCCCGCCTCGACGAGCAAAAAACCCGTAGCGTGATAGTCGGCAAAGCGATCTACGAAAACAAAATAACCTTACAAGAATTAAAACAATGGCTGTGAAAAGGATCATCCCCTGCCTCGACGTCCACGGGGGCAAAACTGTAAAAGGAGTCAATTTCGTCGACCTCAAGGAGGTTGGCGACGCGGTCGAGTTGGGCCGCAAATACGCCTCGGAGGGCGCCGACGAACTTGTGTACCTCGACATCAGCGCCACCGTCGAGGAGCGCCGCACGTTCACCGGCCTCGTGGAACGGCTCACCGCGGCGATCGACATTCCGCTCACGGTGGGCGGCGGCATCGCGAGCCTCGACGACGTGGCGCGGCTGCGCGACGCCGGGGCCGCACGGGTGTCGATCAACAGCGCGGCGATACTCACCCCGCAGCTCATCGACGACATCGCCGCACGTTACGGCTCCGACGCCGTGGTGGCCGCCATCGACGGGAAATTCGCGGCCGACGGAACGTGGCGCGTGACGACCCACGGCGGAACCCGCATCTCCGACAAGGAACTCTTCGCCTGGGCCCGCGAGGTCGAACAGAGGGGCGCCGGGCAGATACTGTTCACCTCGATGGAGCACGACGGCACGCGGAAGGGTTACCCGATCGAGCTTTTCGCGCAGTTGGCCGACACAGTGTCGATCCCCGTCATCGCGTCGGGCGGAGCGGGTTCGGTGGCCGACATCGCCGAGGTGCTGACCTCGGGACGCGCCGACGCCGCCCTGGCCGCCAGCATCTTCCACTACGGCGAGATCCCGATCCCTGTCCTGAAACGCGAACTGCGTGCACTGGGCATCGACGTCAATTGAAACCCTCATCGGGCGACGTCACGCCGACGAACATGAAGATGCGGCAGCCCGGGCAGACTTGCGGGAAGTTCCGCAATCGTGTTTTTGCCCTCGGACGGACTTGCGGGAGTTCCCGCAACAGTGTTTTCGGCTTCGGACAGACTTGCGGGAAGTTCCGCAACAATGTTTTCGGCCTCGGGCAGGCTTGCGGGAAGTTCCGCAACGGTGTTTTCGGCCTCGGACAGACTTGCGGGAAGTTCCGCAACAGTGTTTTCGGCCTCGGACAGACTTGCGGGAAGTTCCGCAACAGTGTTTTTGGCCTCGGACCGGGTTGCGGGAACTCCCGCAAGCCGGCTGCAATCATTTCTCCCGACCGACGGGGTGTGCACACCGCCGTGCGCCCACTCCGAACCAGCTGCATGCAACACTGACCACAGGTATATTCACGACGATATTTACATTAAAAATTGAACTGTTATGAAAAAGAGATTTCCGATCGCAGCCGTCGCGTTGCTGTGCGCCGCACAGACGGCGTTTTCGCAACTTCCCGCCGGCCTTAAACCCCTGCCGAGCAACATCAACCAAAACTCGTATCCCGCCCTCACCGAAGACCTGAGGGTGGTGTTCCGGCTGAGGGCTCCCCAGGCCGACAGGGTGCAGATAGAGCTGGGCCGCCGCTACGACATGACCAAAGACGCCGAAGGCTTCTGGACTGTCACCACCGACCCGCAGGAGGAAGGGTTCCACTACTATTCCCTCGTCGTCGACGGGATTGCGGTGGCCGATCCGGCAAGCGAATCGTTCTACGGCATGGGCCGCATGGCAAGCGCGGTCGACATACCCGAACAGGGAACCGACTTCTACGATGTCAGGGACGTGCCCCGGGGGGCGTTGCGCTCGGATCGCTATTTTTCCAAGGTCACGAACTCGTGGAGGCACATGTATGTCTACACCCCTCCCGGCTACGATTCCGATCTCTCGCGCCGATACCCCGTGATGTACATCCAGCACGGCGGCGGTGAAGACGAGCGGGGATGGGCAACTCAGGGCCGCACGGACGTGATCCTCGACAATCTCATCGCCGACGGCAAGGCTGTTCCGATGATCGTGGTGATAGCCAACGGCAACGTGGCGGGTGCCGCGGGAGGCACCGGTTACGCCGACGACGCGCAGGCGGCTTTCAGGGCCGAGATATCGGGCTGCATCATTCCCTATGTCGACGGGCGGTACCGGACTTACACCGACGCCCGGCGCAGGGCCCTGTGCGGCCTGTCGATGGGCGGAGGGCAGGCCTTCTACTCGGGGCTGGGCAGTCCCCTGCTGTTTTCCCACGTGGGAATGTTCAGCAGCGGCCTGTACGGTCGAGGCCCCGAAGCCGAAGCGTTCGACGTGGAGGCGGCGATGCCCGGAATCCTAACCGACACCGCCCTGTACAACGATCGGCTGGAGCTGTTCTACATATCGTGCGGAGAGGGCGACCCGAGGATCGAGCCCACGAAACGGGCCGTGGCGCTGTTCCGCGAAAAGGGGCTGGAAGTCGAGTTCAGTTCATTCCCCGGAGGCCACGAGTGGCAGGTGTGGCGCAAATCGCTGCACGACTTCGCGCAGAAACTGTTCTGAAAAACGTCCCGATAACGCCATAGCCAACAGGAATGAAACAAACTATCAGCAACAGATTTTACGAAGGGGAGAGGCCCCTTTTCGCAACACGCGACATCCGTCTTGAGAACGTGAAGTTCTACCCCGGCGAGTCGGCAATAAAAGAGTGCCGCGACATGGAGGCCCACCGGTGCGAGTTCATGTGCAAATACCCGTTCTGGCACAACGACGGCGCCGTGATCGACGAGTGCCTGTTCACCGTGTACAGCCGCGCCGCGATATGGTACTCACGCAATATCCGCATGACGAACAGCCGCGTCGAGGCGCCCAAAATGTTCCGCGAACTCGACGGCCTCCAACTCGATAACGTGAAGTTGACAACCGCCGGAGAGACGATGTGGAACTGCCGTGACATCACTATCCGCAACGTAGAAGCACGCGGGGGCGACTACATATTCATGAAATGCGTGGGGATCGACATCGACGGCTTCCGTCTCCAGGGCAACTACTCGTTTCAGGACGTTAAGAACGTGGTGGTGCGCAACGCAGTCCTCGACAGCAAGGACGCCTTCTGGAAGACCGGGAACGTCACGGTGTACGACTCCGAGATCACCGGCGAGTACCTCGGCTGGCACTCGCGCAATTTGCGGCTCGTGAACTGCCGCATCTCGGGAACGCAGCCCTTGTGCTACTGCACCGGTCTGGTCTTGGAGAACTGCACGATGGACGCCGACTGCGACCTCGCCTTCGAATACAGTACCGTCGAGGCCGACGTGAAGGGCAACATCGTGAGCGTCAAGAATCCGGCCGGAGGACACATCACGGCCGACGGCATAGGAGAGATAATATTGGACGAGAATTGTAAAAACCCCGGAGCATGTACGATTTCGACGAGATAATCGAGCGGCGCGGCACCAACTGCGCCAAGTGGGACACGATGCCCGCGCCCGACGTGCTGCCCATGTGGGTGGCCGACATGGATTTCCGCACCGCTCCTGCCATAATCGACGCTTTGGAGCGGCGGGTGCGCCACGGAGTTTACGGCTACGCCCGCGTGCCCGGCGAGTGGTACGACGCGCTCGGCGGATGGTTCGCCCGGCGGCACGGCTGGCCCGTGGAGCGCGGACACGTCCTCACCGCGAGCGGCGTTGTGCCCGCCCTGTCGGCCATCATCAAGGCGCTGACCGTGCCGGGCGACAGCGTGATAATCCAGACCCCGGCCTACAACTGTTTCTTCTCGTCGATCCGCAACAACGGCTGCGTCGCCTCGGAGAGCCCCCTGGTCTATCGCGATGGAACCTACTCGATGGACTTCGACGACCTCGAAGCACGGGCCGCCGATCCCGCTGCGAAGGTGATGCTGCTCTGCTCGCCCCACAATCCCGTGGGCCGTGTGTGGAGCCGCGAGGAGTTGACCAGGGTGGGCGATATCTGCCTGCGCAACAGCGTCGTGGTGATCGCCGACGAGATTCACTGCGACCTGATCGCCCCCGGCCACACCCACATTCCGTTCGCAACGTTGGGCGCCGGGTTCGAGCGAGGCTCCGTGACGTGCGTCGCCCCGAGCAAGACTTTCAATCTGGCGGGAGTGCAGGTTGCGGCCATAGTTGCCTCAGACGACAGCCTGCGCCGCAGGATATACCGCGCCCTGAACGACAACGAGACGGGTGAGCTCAACGTCTTCGCCGTCGAAGCCCTCATCGCGGCCTGCAACGAGGGCGCAGAGTGGCTCGACGAACTGCGGGACTATCTCCACGAAAACTATCTCACCCTGCGCCGGTTCTTCGAGACCCGGTTGCCGCGTCTGCGGGTGCTGCCGCTTGAGGGCACCTATCTGGTGTGGGTCGACTGCAAGGCGCTGGGCATTTCCTCGGCCGTGATCGCGAAAACCCTGCTCGACGAGGGACGCATCAAAGTGAACCCCGGCACGCTCTACGGCGCGGCGGGCGGGGGCTTCGTCCGCATCAACATTGCCACCCGGCGCGCCGATCTGATCCGGGCGCTGGAGGCGATCGGAAACATCTACGGGCAATGAAACCCGTTGCGACACGCCTCGGCGTCATCGTCGCCTACTTCCTGATATATGTGGTGTGGGGCTCGACCTATTATTTCATAGGCGTGGCCCTGCGGGGGTTGCCGCCGTTCCTTCTGGGGGCGCTGCGTTTCACTGTGGCGGGAGGGCTGCTGCTTGCGGTGTGCGCGCTGCGGGGCGAGGCGGTACTGAACCGCAGGCTCGTGCTGCGGTCGGTGGTGAGCGGCTTCGTGCTGCTGTTCGTCGACATGGCGGTGGTGATGCTGGCCCAGCGGTGGGTGAGCAGTTCGCTGGTGGCTATCGTGGCGTCGTCCACCGCGGTGTGGATCATGGCCCTTGACGCTCCGATGTGGCGGCGCAACTTCCGCAACCCTGCGGTGGTGGCGGGCGTGGCGGCGGGATTCCTCGGAGTGGGGATGCTCTACGCCGAGCAGTTCCTGGCCGAGGGCGGCGCGGGTGGCGGCACTCCCGGCTCCGCGCACCCCGACAGCGAGTTGGGTATATTGTTGCTCGTGTTCGGCTGCGTGTCGTGGGCGGTCGGGACCCTCTACGCCAAATACCGCTCGTCGGACGCCGAGGAGGTGAACGCCTTCGCGGGTTCGGCGTGGCAGATGATCTCTGCGAGCGCCGCGTTCTGGGTGTGCGCGTTGGTGGCCGGCGAGGTGGCGGAGACCGACCTCGGGGCCGTGCCCGCCGCGTCGTGGATGTCGCTCGCCTATCTCGTTATGTTCGGCTCGATCGCGGCCTACTCGGCCTACATCTGGCTGCTCAAGGTGAGGCCCGCCACCGAAGTCGCCACCCATGCCTATGTCAATCCCTTCGTGGCGGTTTTTCTGGGGGTCGTGCTCGGCGGCGAGACGGTCACGTGGATCCAACTGTGCGGCCTCGGGGTGATCCTCGCGAGCGTCGCGCTCGTCGGCCGCCGCCCGTGTGGGGTTCGTCGTTCCGGACGCGACTGATCGCACCCCCGCGTTAAAACCTACTGCCGGTCACACATCCCGCCGGCGCGCTCACCCGCCCTCACCTGTTCGCCCACCGCCAGTCGAGCGGCGAGCACCTGTACCGGTGGGCGAACCAGCGGCTGAAAATGGCGTGTCCGCCCTTGCCCGACCATCCCGTCGCCGCCGCGATGCGCCCCACCTGCCAATCGGTTTCGCGCAGCAGCGGCTCGGCCACGGCGCGCACGAAAGCGTCCGTCCACTCGCGGATCCCCGCGCCGGTGAGCGTCGCCAGCGTCATCGCCAGCCCCAGCGCGTCCACGCCCATCATCGCGGCGTAACTTTTCGCGGGCATCTTGCCGTGCCGCGCCACCAGCGAGGCGAACAGGTTGATGAAATCGTTCTCCGTGGGCCTCGCCTCGACGGTGTACGCAAACTCGTAGTGCATTCTCAGGGGCGTGTCGCGCACCACGGTGCGCTC
>JAITWC010000193.1 GCA_031285485.1 Alistipes sp. | reverse complement strand
CGATCAAGGTTGCCATCCTGCTGATTTTTGGAACGCTTTATGACAACGAGTCCGACAACATCGTCGGGAGATCGGTGTCGGAACTCTCACTCACCGCTGAGAAACTCCTTGCACCGTGGCGGGTAACACCTTACGACAAATACCCACGGGCTATGTTCGATACACGGATCAAGAGATAATGGCTCTCTCGCAGGAGCGGGACTAATACAACGGGCGCACCGAGAGCGGTGGACGTGAACACCTTCGCCAGCCGCATCCTGCATGAGAACGAGGTTGCCTACACCGTCCGTTGGCGGCAGGGTATCAGACCCTCGATGTTCGTGCGTGACGGCGAGAACACGATGAAGATCGTCTCCGTCCACGAGGAGAGTCGCCGGAAGTATCTACACCTCGGGGCTGTATTTCTCGCCGTCGCCGGCTATCAGCAGGCTTTTGAACCGGCCCAGAACGTACAAAAATCCATCCTCGCCGATGTAGCCCATGTCTCCGGTGTGGAGCCAGCCGTTGCGCACGGTTTCGGCGGTCGAGGCGGGGTTGCGCCAATATCCGGCCATCACGTTCTCGCCGCGCACGACTATCTCGCCCTTCCCGCCGACCGGCAGGTCTTCGCCGTTCCCGCCCACGATGCGCATGTCGAGCGGCTCCACCAACCGGCCCGACGAGCCGAAACGGTGGTGGCGCGGCGAGTTGGCGGAGATGACGGGCGTCGCCTCGGAGAGTCCGTAGCCCTGATACATGGGCACGCCGATGGCGTAGAAGAACCGCTGCAATTCGCCGTCGAGCAGCGCGCCGCCGCCGATGAAGAACTTCAGCTCGCCGCCGAACTCCTCCCTCACCTTCGAGAAAAGAATGCGATCATAAAGCGCGACCAACGGCTTCAAAAGCCCCGCCAGGCCCGTACCGCGCAGATAGCCGTCCTTGTTGTAGGCGTAGGCGACACGAAGTGCGTGGCGGAAGAGCAGCTCGGTGAAGCGCCCTTTCTTCGCGATAGTGGCCTCGATGTTCTTGCGGAAGTTTTTGGCCAGCGCGGGCACCGACAGCAGGAAGTGGGGCCGCACCTCGCGAATGTTTACCGGGATGTTCCTGAGATTCTCTATCGGCGTGCGTCCCACCTGCACCGTGGCGACCGTGGCACCCTGATGGCACATGATATAGAGCCCGACCACGTGCGCGAAGCAATGGTCGAGCGGCAGGATTATGAGCGTGCGGTACCACTCGGGCACGTCGACCTGCGTGAGGGCCTGCTCGACGTTGGCGGTGTAGTTGCGGTGGGTGAGCACCACCCCCTTCGGGTCGGCGGTCGTGCCGCTGGTGTATGTTATGGTGGCGTAGTCGTCGTTCTGAATGTTGCGCGCCCGGGTCAGCAGCTCGATCTTGCGTTCGTAGTCGGCGAGCAGTTCGCGTCCCCGCCGTTCGAGTTCGCCGAGGGTCATGTCGTCCGGGCGCATCCCCTGCACGCGCTCGAAAAGAATGACGTGGCGCAGGCGCGGCAGGCGGTCGCGAATGGCGTCGACCTTGCGGTACTGAGACGGGGAGACGAATATGGCCACCACCTCGCCGTGCTTCAACCGGAACGTCAGGTCACCCGTCTCCTCAAGCTCGATCGACAGCGGAACGCTCACCCCGGCGGCGTAGAATATCCCGATCTCGGAGATTATCCAGTCGTTGCACCCCTCGGCGAGGATCGACACCGTGTCGCCCTTGGCGATACCCAGCGAGGCGAGTCCCGCGCCGATCTCCAGCGCCCGCGCCTGTGCCTGGCGGTAGGTTGTGGGTTCGAACCTGTCGGTGCGTTTTTCGAGCAGAAAGGTGTTGTCGCAAAAACGTGCGGCCGATCTTTCAAAAAGGTCGATGAGTGTGTTTTTCATGGGACATATCTCGGGGTCGGATCAATCCATCTTGAGCACGGCGAGGAACGCCTCCTGCGGTACTTCAACATTACCCACCTGCCGCATGCGCTTCTTGCCCTTCTTCTGCTTTTCGAGCAGTTTTCGTTTGCGGGTGATGTCGCCGCCGTAGCATTTGGCGGTCACATCCTTGCGCACGGCCTTTACCGTCTCGCGTGCGATGATCTTCGCTCCGATGGCGGCCTGTATCGCCACGTCGAACTGCTGGCGCGGGATGAGTTCCTTGAGCTTTTCGCACATCCTGCGTCCGAAATCGTAGGCGTGGTCGACGTATATCAGCGACGAGAGGGCGTCCACGGGCTCGCCGTTGAGCAGGATGTCGAGCTTGGCGAGGCGCGACTCCCGGTAGCCGATCTGGTGGTAGTCGAACGAGGCGTACCCGCGCGAGATGCTCTTGAGTTTGTCGTAGAAGTCGAACACGATCTCCGACAGGGGCATCTCGAAGTTGATCTCCACGCGTTCCTGTGTGAGGAAGGTTTGGTTTTTCATCACGCCGCGCTTGTCCATGCACAGTTTGATGACGTTGCCCAGGTAGTCGGTCTTGGTGATTATCTGGGCGAGGATGTATGGCTCCTCGATGAGCGAGACGTGGTTTGGTTCGGGCAGTCCGCTCGGGTTGTGTACGTCGAGCACGGCGCCCTTCGAGGTGGTTATTCGGTACGAGACGTTGGGCACGGTGGTGATGACGTCCATGTCGAACTCGCGGTAGAGGCGTTCCTGGATGATCTCCAGGTGCAGCAGCCCGAGGAACCCGCACCGGAAGCCGAACCCGAGCGCGAGCGAGCTTTCGGGCTCGAAGGTGAGCGAGGCGTCGTTCAGTTTGAGTTTTTCGAGCGAGGCGCGCAGGTCTTCGTACTGGTCGGTCTCGACGGGATAGACCCCCGCGAAGACCATTGGCTTGACGTCCTCGAACCCGGCGATGGCTTCGGAGGCTGGCCGTGCGACGTGGGTTATGGTGTCGCCCACCTTGACGTCGACGGAGTTCTTGATGCCCGAGATGATGTACCCCACGTTGCCCGCGCCCATCTCGTCGCGCGGCGAGAGTTTGAGTTTGAGCACCCCGATCTCGTCGGCGTCGTACTCGGAGCCGGTGTTGATGAACTTCACGCGGTCGCCCTTGCGCAGGGTGCCGTTCACGATGCGGAAATAGGCTATGATGCCGCGGAAGGAGTTGAACACCGAGTCGAAGATGAGCGCCTGCAACGGTTCGCCGGCGTCGCCCGCGGGGGCGGGGATGCGTTCCACGATCGCCTCCAGCAGTTCGTCTATGCCCTGTCCCGTTTTGGCCGACGCTTCGAGTATCTCTTCGCGGCGGCAGCCCAGCAGGTCGACGATCTGGTCTTTCACCTCGTCCACCATGGCCGCCTCCATGTCGATTTTGTTGAGCACGGGAACCACTTCAAGGTCGTTGCCCATCGCCAGGTAGAGGTTCGATATGGTCTGCGCCTGTATCCCCTGCGTGGCGTCGACCACCAAGAGGGCCCCCTCGCACGAGGCTATTGCGCGCGACACCTCGTAGGAGAAGTCGACGTGTCCCGGTGTGTCGATCAGGTTGAGCACATACTTTTGCCCGTCGCCGGCGGCGTACTCCATCTGGATGGCGTGGCTTTTGATGGTGATGCCCTTTTCGCGTTCGAGTTCCATGTCGTCGAGCACCTGCGCCTGCCTTTCGCGTTCGGTTATCGTGGCGGTCTGTTCGAGCAGGCGGTCGGCGAGGGTGCTTTTCCCGTGGTCGATGTGCGCTATGATGCAGAAGTTGCGAATGTTTTTCATCTCTTATTGTTACAATTACGTCGCAAAGATAGTGCAAGCCGAGCGGAAACGCAAGTTCTTTTTGTCGCGTCCCCTCGCGGCCGGCCCGGAGGCCGCGCACTTTCCGTCGGGAGGTTCCGGATGGAATTCCGGTAGACCGCACTTCCATTCGGGAACTCCCGAATGGAACTCCGAGACCACGCAATTCCTGTCGGGAAGTTCCGAATGGAACTCAGAGACCATGCAATTCCATTCGGGAATAAAAACATGGAACCGCGTGTGCATTCAAATGAATTATTCGTAACTTCGCGCCATGAAAGAGGCCCCATACCCCCCGAAATCGCCCGCCGGAGCGTTCACCGTGACCGTCGAGCGCACCGTGGTGTACGACTCGCGCGAGCGGATGCACCACGAGTACTCCTACACCGTGGCCGCCGCCCCCTCCGGCTGCGATTTCCTCGACATGTTCGCCGCCCTCGTGACCCGCCGCGGCAACTCGGACGCGAAACACTACGCCGCCTGGATGGGCGTCGACGCCAGGCGGTTCAACGCCACCGTCCACACCCTGTCGGGCGTCGGCGTCCTGGCGTGGACCGACGAGTTCGCCGGCGCCGTGGCCACCGCGCTGCTGCGCCAAACCGACTGGCCCGTGGCGCGGGTGGCGCGGGCGGCGCTGATGTCGTCGCCCCGGGCGTTCAACAGCTTCTTCCGGCGGCGCTACGGCTGCACGCCGCAGCAGTTCAGGTGGAAGGGATGAAAAACGGCCGACAAACGCATGGGAACGATCTCTAAATACGCCTCGTTAGTGAAATTCGCGCACACGGCCTTCGCGCTGCCGTTCGCGCTCGTCGGATTTGTCTACGCCGTGCGCTCGACGGGCGCGCCGTTCGAGTGGGCGCTGCTGGCCAAGGTGGTGGTGTGCATGGTGCTGGCGCGCAACGCCGCGATGGGGTTCAACCGCTGGGCCGACCGCCGCATCGACGCCGCCAACCCGCGCACCGCCGCACGCGAGATCCCCTCCGGGGCCATCCCGCCGCGCGCCGCCCTGTGGTTCGTGGTCGTCAACGCGGCGCTGTTCGTCGCGGCGGCGGCGCTGATCAACCGTCTGGCCCTGATGCTGTCGCCCGTGGCGCTGCTGGTGCTGCTCGGATACAGCTACACCAAGCGGTTCACGGCGTGGTCGCACATCGTGCTGGGCATGGGGCTCGCCATCGCTCCCGTGGGAGCCTACATCGCCGTGACGGGGCGCGTGGCGATGGCGCCGGTCGTGCTCGCGGCGCTGGTGATGACGTGGGTGGCGGGGTTCGACATCATTTACGCCCGGGCCGACGCCGACTTCGACCGCGCGCACGGACTCCACTCCGTGCCGGCGCGCTTTACGGGTCGGCGGGCCGCCGTTATCAGCGCTTTGCTGCACCTGGTGACGGTTTACGCGACGGTTGTCTTCGGGTTGTTCGTCTCGCTCGGGACTCCGTACTGGATCGGCGCGGGGATTTTCGTCTCGCTGCTCGTGTTGCAGCACACCCCGCTCAGGCTGCCCTTCGACTGGGTCAACGGCGCCGCCTCCCTCGCCTTCTCGGCGCTCGCCATCGTCGATCTGCTCTAAGATTCCTCGGGCCTGTACGACTGCCCGTTCATGTTAACCAGGAAAGCTTTGTGGGTTAGTTTCATATCGGTTTATTTCGGTATACGCGATATATACGGCGGAACCTGCAAATCTTGCGCCGCACCCTGAAAAAATCAACTTTTCACCACCCGCAACAGCATCGCGCCGACCGAATAGCCGCCGCCGAAGGTTGCCACGGCCACGGTGTCGCCCGGCCGCAACCTGTCGCGGTGCTGGGCCAGCGCCAGCAGCGACGAG